>JBJEQG010000174.1:0-7169 GCA_051881635.1 Acutalibacteraceae bacterium | reverse complement strand
TGCGGAGGCTGGATTTGAACCAACGACCTTCGGGTTATGAGCCCGACGAGCTACCTAGCTGCTCCACTCCGCGATATTTACTTTCGAGTGCTTTATTAGTATAACACTATTCTATGCTGGTGTCAAGTATTTTATGCAAAAAAAATTTAAAAGCGGCTGAGGAGCAACTCAGCCGCTTTTGTGATATTTTACGCTTTATCTTGGGAAGCAATAGCAATACCGAGAACATCAAGGCTTTCGGCATCAACCGCAGACGGACAAGAAGACATCAATTCACTTGCATTTTGTACTTTTGGGAATGCTGTAACATCACGCAAACTATCCGTACCGCACATAAGCATTGTTACACGGTCCAAACCGATACCCATGCCACCGTGAGGTGGTGCACCGTATTTATATGCCTCGACAAGGAAACCAAATTTAGCTTCAATTTCCTCATCGGTTAATTTCAACGCTTTGAACATCTTTTGTTGCAATTCATAATCCGTAATACGCATAGAACCGCTAGAAAGCTCTGTGCCGTTAAGCGTTAAGTCGTATGCTTTGGCGATAACTTTGGAGGGGTCAGTATCCAAATACTTCAAACACTCCTCTTTCGGCATGGTAAACGGGTGGTGCATTGCAACCCATTCACCGCTCTCCTCATCATACTCAAAAAACGGGAAGTCCACAATCCAAAGGAATTTGAACACATCAGGAATAATATCCAAAGTTTTGGCAACTTTAAGACGAAGTGCTCCTAATGTTGAAAGAACAGTGCTGTTCTTATCGGCAACAATAAAGATAACATCGCCTTTTTCTGCACCCAAACGCTCATAAATAGCATTTAATTTGTCCTCAGTCATAAATTTCTTAAAGGACGCATTCGGCTCATCAACCCATCTGACATAAGCCAAACCCTTTGCACCAATACCTTTGGCATATTCGGTCAGTTTATCAATTTCTTTTCTTGTATAAACCGCAGATGCATTTTTTGCAACAATCGCACGAACAGAACCGCCGTTCTTGACAGCGTCCGTAAATACACTGAATCCGCAGTTTTCCACAAGGTCGGAAATGTTCTGAATTTTCATATCAAAACGAATATCGGGTTTATCTGAACCGTAATTCTCCATTGCCTCATTATAGGTCATTCTCTCAAATGGTGTTTCAAGTTCTTTGCCTAAAACCTCTTTGAAAAGGCGTTTGAAAAGTCCCTCATTGATTTCCATAATATCGTCCATATCAACAAAGGAAAGTTCCATATCAATCTGAGTAAATTCAGGCTGACGGTCTGCACGAAGGTCCTCATCACGGAAACAGCGTGCTAACTGAATATAGCGGTCAAAGCCTGAAACCATTAGCAACTGTTTATAAATTTGGGGAGATTGTGGCAAAGCATAGAATTTACCCTTGTGTATTCTTGACGGAACAAGATAATCTCTCGCACCCTCAGGTGTAGACTTAATCATCATAGGTGTTTCGATTTCTACAAAACCGTTTTCATAGAAATAGTCACGGGCAACTTTGGCAATCTTACTTCTGGTCATAATATTATTCTGAATGGTATGACGGCGAAGGTCAAGATAACGATATTTCAGTCTTAATTCCTCATTGGTATTTGTGTCATCGACAATCTCAAAAGGCGGTGTCTGAGCCTTAGAAAGAATACGCAAATCCGTAACATTGATTTCAATATCTCCGGTGGGAATATCGGCGTTTTTGGAACTTCTCTCACACACAATACCCTTAGCAGCAAGAACAAACTCACTGCGGCACGAAAAAGCCTTATCAAAAACAGTCTTGTCTGTTGTATCATTAAATGCCAACTGCACAATTCCCGTACGGTCACGGAGGTCAATAAAAATAAGCTGTCCCAAGTCACGGCAACGCTGAACCCAACCGCAAACGGTAACTTCTCTGCCGATATCTGATGCACGAAGAACACCGCAATAGTCACTTCGCTTTAATCCTGTCATAAATTCTGCCATAATTTAAAAACTTCCTTCGCAAATTTTTAAGGGCGAAAACCCTGATTGATTAACATTATAGCAGTTTGTTTTCGGTTTTTCAACCGTCATGCTCACAGCTTGCGAAAAAAGAAAGGAAAAAATAGAATTATCCGATAGCTTCATGATAAATTCGAGAAATTTCCTGTTCACTAAAAACAACCGGTGCATTTTTAAGATTTCCTATGGAAATTTTCATGCAATTATCAGTCAACCATGCAACATCATCATGCGTAATACCCAAATCATTTAATGTAACATCAAGATTGATTTTTTTCAAAAAAGTTCTGATACAATCCGCACAATCTGCCGCATCTTTTCCGCCTAAAATTTTCGATATCTCTGCAAACTTATCCGGCAGTGACGGTGCCAAGCGTTCAACTATCGGCGGTGTCAGAGCGGCAAGCCCTCTGCCGTGAACAATATTTTTCAAGCCTGATGCGGGGTGTTCCATGCCGTGTGCCGCCGATACACCTGCTACACCAATGACCATACCGCCCAAAGTTGCGGCAAGGCTAACCGCTTCCCATGCGGTTTCATTGTCTGCATCGTTCATTAGCAAAGGCAAATTATCTGCAATAAGTTTCATGGCATACAAAGACTGCATATCCGTCAGCGGATTTGATTTTTTTGAGGTATAGGCTTCCAATGCGTGTGTAAAGGCATCAAAACCGACCGAAGAAAGAATATGCGGCGGAATGGTTTTCATAACATCGGGGTCAATGATAGAAACTTTTGGTAAAATTTGCATGGTATATAATGCCTTTTTATCTTTGGTTTCGGGATTTGTGAGAACGGCAATTTGATTGCCCTCACTGCCTGTACCGCAGGTGGTGGGAATAAGAATAATTGGTAAAGCCCCTTTCCCTTGTTTTCTTCCGAAAATATAGTCCGAAACATCACCTTCATTAACAACACAAAAAGCAATCGCTTTTGCGGCGTCCATGATAGAACCGCCGCCCACGCCAATAATCATGTCGCACTGTTCCGCTTTGGAAATTTCAACACCTTCATACACAGTGGTTGTCAGAGGATTTTGCGATACTTTATCAAAGACAACAGACTCAATATCCTCTGTTTTAAGATTTGAAATCACTCTGTCAAGCAACCCTGATTTTTTTGTACTGCCTTTTCCTGTTACAATCAATGCTTTTTTGCCGTATGCCTTACATACAGCACCAACTGTATCAACTTTTCCTCTGCCAAATTTCAAATTTATTGGGTGTGAATAATCAAAATTCATCGTTTTTACCTTCTCTTTCATGAACAAAAGGATACACCTTGTACGGAGGGTGTATCCTCTTTTTCGTTAAATTAAAATTTACTTTTCAAGAGCCTTTACTGCATCTGCAATAATCTCTGCCGCCATATCACATTCTTTTTCCGTCAAAATCAGCGGCGGAACCATACGAATAACATTAGAACCAATCGCTGTAATAATCAGCTTTCTGTCAAAACAGCCGTGTTTTACATCAACCGAATTAAAGCCGTCCTCAAACTCAACGCCAACCATAAGTCCCAAACCACGAACTTCCTTAACATGAGGTACTGTTTTTCTGAGCTTATCCATAAAATAAGCACCCATCTTTTTAGCATTGCCTGCCAAATCCCGGTCGAGAAGTTCGCCTATCTGTGCAAGAGATGCCGCACAAGCAACCGGATTGCCGCTGTATGTACTGCCGTGAGAACCGCTTGTAAATGCCTTTGCAACCTCATTGGTCGCACAAATTGCACCGATTGGCATACCACCGCCCATGGCTTTTGCCATAGACACAATGTCCGGCTTTACACCATAGTTCATATATGCCATAACTTCACCTGTTCTGCACCAGCCTGTCTGAACCTCATCAAGGCAAAGCAATAAACCACGCTCATCACAAAGTTTTCTCAAACCTGTCATAAATTCCTGTGTTGCGGGGTGAACACCGCCTTCGCCCTGTACGGGCTCAATCATGATTGCAATCGTGTTATCCGTAATTGCGTCCTCAAATGCTTTAAGGTTATTATACTCCGCATACTTAAATCCGGGTGTCATAGAGCCAAAGCCATTTTGAATGGCTGTTCCGGGTTGACCTGTGGCTGACATGGAACCGAAACTTCTGCCGTGGAAACCCATTTTTGCGGTAATGATTTCAAACTTGTCAGGACCATATTTGTCTACGCCGTATTTTCTGGCAAGCTTAATCATAGCCTCGTTTGCCTCTGTACCTGAGTTTTGGTAGTAGATTTTATCCATACCAATAGTATCGCAAATTTTCTTTGCCAACAATGCCTGTGGAATGGTGTACGGATAGTTGAATGTATGAATTAAGTCAGCCGCCTGCGACTGAATAGCGGCAACAACCTTTTCGTTACAGTTACCAGCACTATTTACGGCAATACCGGCATAGAAATCGAGATAAGCTGTTCCTTTTTCGTCATAGATATACATATCTTTGGCGGTTTCAGCAACAAAATCAAAACGCTCATAGGTTTCAATCATGTACTTGCTGACAAGTTCTTTGAGTTCTTTTGCATTAAGTCCTGTTTCACTGAGTTTCATAACAAAGCCTCCAAAATAATTATAATTTTTCAATTCCCAAATGCTTCATCTTGATTTGAACATAGCATTCAATCAACTGAACACATTGCTCTATACCAACCTTTTCGCTGTTGAGCGTTAAGTCATAGTTAATCGGATTTGTCCAATAGTTTCCCTTTGTATAGTATTTATAGTAATTGGCACGATACTTGTCTGTTTGTACAATGCTTCTTTCCGCAACTTCCTCGCTGACCTGCATATGTTCCATTGTTCGTTTCAGGCAGAAGTCACGGGGTGCTTCAATATACAGACTGATAACATTATCGCGCCCTCTTAATATCCAATCGGCACATTTTCCGACAATAACACAAGACTGTGTTGCCGCCAATTCCTCTATAATCTTTTTTTGATACTCAAACAGTGTATCGTCCGATACAAACTTTCCTTTGGTAATATAATTTTTTGCTCTTGGCAGCCCTTTCATAAAAGCGGCAAAACCGCCTCTATCTCTCACCTTTTCATTAACTTCATTGAACAGTTCCTCATCAAGACCGCTAAGTTGAGAGGCAAGTGTTAAAATTCTGTTCTCATAACAGGATATGCCCAAATCTTTCGCAACTCGTGAAGCAATCTCTTTACCGCCACTGCCAAAACCACGAGCCACAGTAATAATGATATTATTCACTTTGTTTACCCCCGTTATTGTTTTGACCTTCAAGAAATCTTGACAAAAATTCTCTTGTTCTCGGATTTTTCGGATTATAGAACAATTCATGCGGTGGTGCGTCCTCGACAATATAGCCACGGTCCATAAAAATGGTTCTTGTGGATACATCTCGTGCAAACGCCATTTCATGCGTTACAATAATCATTGTAAGACCTGTTTTTGCCAAATCCTTCATAACATTCAAAACATCGCCAACCATTTCCGGGTCAAGTGCCGATGTCGGTTCGTCAAAAAGCAGAACTTCCGGGTTCATGCAAAGGGCTCTGGCAATCGCAACACGCTGTTTCTGACCACCGGAAAGCTGTGTGGGATAGGCATTGATATAGGGAGCCATGCCAACCGCTTTCAAATGTTTGATGGCTCTGTCAAATGCTTCTTTTTTCGGTTCATGAAGAACACCTGTAACCGCAATCATGCAGTTTTTCAGAACTGTCATATTATTAAAAAGGTTGAATGACTGAAAAACCATGCCTACCTTTGAACGGTATTCGTTGATTTCCCTTTGTTTGTCTGCAACTTCCTTGCCGTGGAAAAATATTTGTCCGTCTGTTTGGCGTTCAAGTTTATTGATACAGCGGAGCAAAGTCGATTTTCCCGAACCGGACGAACCAACAATGCAAATGACTTCACCTTTATCGACAGAAAAATCAATTTTGCGGAGAACCTGATGTTCACCGAAGGATTTACTCAAATTTTCAACGGCAATTACTTTCTTTGCTGTTTCTTCTGACATAAAAAGTCCCTCCTCACATCTTGTCTTCCATATATTCAACTGCAAGCTCGTAATCGTTTCTTCTTGCAATTTTCTTTTCAAGTACGATAAACAGGCGATTGAATACAAAGCAAAGGACAAAATAGATAATTCCAACAACAATATAGGCCTCAAAATATTTATAGTATGTACCGCCGGCAGTTTTTGCTGCGAGGAACAATTCCGAAACGCCAATAACATTCAATACAGATGTCATTTTAAGGTTTGTCAGGAAAGTATTGACCATTTCAGGAATAACATTTCTGAAAGCCTGCGGCAATACAACTCTCAGCATTGTCATCATCGGGGACATTCCCAATGACCACGCACCCTCTTTTTGTCCGACATCAATAGACTTAATACCGCCTCTGACGGTTTCTGCCATATAAGCACCGGTATTCAAAACTGTTACGAGAATACCTGCAAAAATCGGAGAAATTTTAACACCGGATTGAAGCAGGCCATAGTAAATAATCATAGCCTGTACAATCATTGGTGTACCTCTGAAAATTTCCACATAAACAACACAAATAACTTTAAAGAAACGCATAATAATACGCTTTATAATATGATCTTCTTTATTTATTTTTAAATCCTGAACAATGCCGACCAAATAGCCGAGAATAAAACCTACAATCGTACCTATAACTGATATATATAATGTTATCCACATACCTTCAAGGAAAATGGAATGATATTCGTTTACAAGATAAACGATCCATTCAAACATATTACTCGGATCAGAAAAATTCATACAATTCCCTCTCTTTTCTCATGCACAGAATAAAAATATAAACTGCGGCTGCCCCTTTTGTCAGCAGCCGCAGTTCGTTACTTTAAATTATTGAGCCGCCGGCTGAACAGAAATTGCTTCTTCCATAAGCTCGTCCATCTTTGTCTTGTCATTCCAATTGATGGCGTTCATAGCCTCTTGAAGTTTATCTCTTAACGCTGTATCATCTTTTCTTGTTGCAATACATACATTTGTCATTTCCTGATCGCCCTCAAAAGTATCTTTTTCATCAAGCATAATCAGTTTGAGGTCTTTGTTTGTAAGTAATGCAGATTTCGCTGTCGGAACATCAATAACAGCAAGGTCGGCAACACCGTTAGAAACAGCCATAAATACTTCTGCGGTTGTGGCATAGTTTGCACCGAGAACCACATCGGGAATCTGGTCAA
>JBJEQG010000173.1:5994-7239 GCA_051881635.1 Acutalibacteraceae bacterium | reverse complement strand
TAACAAAATTATTTTTCTAATCATATTTTTGAAAATCTGTTCATATAATTTATTTGTACAGCGTTTAAAAATAAAAAAGGACAAGGGGGTTAGGCTCATGAAATACAAATTTAAGGACAAGCTAATGAAAGTGTTGGTTATGATTTTAAGTGTTGGAACGCTATGGCTTACAACGGGAAATGTATCGCTTGCATATAATGTTGACGATACCATGCCGCAATGGGACAAGCCCGGTTCATTGCGTTTAAGCAAGACGGCAGTGCCAACAGATAAGGACGATGAATGGAAAATTGAGCTGACAGTTGAGGGAAAGGATTATCCAACAACAACAGATGTTGTTTTGGTGGTCGATACCTCAAACAGTATGAATTATGATATTTCAGGAGAACAAATCGGCTATTCATCAAGAACAAGGCTTAAATATGTAAAAACAGCGGCGGTGCAGTTTGCGGAAAATATTTTAACGGAAGAAAATGTGGCAACACACCGTATGGCGATTGTAACCTTTGCGGAAAATTCAAATGTTGTATGCGATTTTACGACAAGTACCAATACACTCAAACGATATATCAATAATATCCAAGCAAACGGCGGTACAAATATGCAGGCAGGATTATATCAAGCCAAAAAACTGTTGGAAAAATCAACCGCCGATAATAAAGTTATCGTTATTCTTGGGGACGGTAAGCCGACTTTCTGTTATGAAATTTCAAGTTCAAAAGGGATTTCCATAGACCATGAAACACATAAGCCCGTTTTTGAAACAGGTTATACTTTAACCTACAATACCGCAAAATACATAGGCAAAGGAAATGCATCAGATTGTGAAAACCTTTACACTTTGACCTGTACAGAATGTGGAAAAAGTTATGCGGTTTACAATGATGTCATTGAACCGACATTGTACGAGGCGGATACAATCAAAAAATCAAATATTGAGATTTACTCTATTGCTTTTGGAGCAGATTCAGTGGGGACAAGCACCTTGAAAAGCATATCTTCCAATACATCGGAAACAAGTTCATTTTTTACGGAAATATCTTCCAGTGTATCTCAAAGTCAGGTACAGGCAATTCTGAATGATACATTTAAACATATTGCAAGCAGTATTCTCAGTGCCGCAAAAGACAGTGTTGTAACTGACCCTATGGGAGAAATGTTTGATTTGGTTGCCCCAAACGGTGCGGCAGATATAACCGTTGAAATTACGGACACGAAAACCCAAACAACCGAAACCTTTAAAGG
>JBJEQG010000173.1:3492-5894 GCA_051881635.1 Acutalibacteraceae bacterium | reverse complement strand
GTTTACTGTTATCTTTCAGACAATAGCGGCACACCGCTGAATAGTGACGGACAGGCTGTTTCTTCACCACAGGAAGCCTATATTTTTGATAGCTATGATTACGGAAAACGAAATGAAACCGTTATCCGTTTGGGACAAGCCTATGATGTACAGGCAGAAGTGTTTGACAATACAACCTTTGTCGGAAGTTACGGCGATATGCAGGCATGGACAAGCAGTGAAACCGTAACGGTAACACCGAGTAAAGAAGTGCCGAATCAAACCGTTTACTTTGCCTATACACTTCAAAACGGCACACTGACCATTCAGAAAAGCGGCGACCTTTTGCCAGATGAAACCGCTTTGTTTGTGATTACGGATAAAAATGGCAATATCAGTTATGAAACGATACAAGGCAGTGGCAGTAAAACCTTGAAAGGCTTAACGCTTGGAGAGGAATATACCGTTACGGAAATGACGGATTGGTCATGGAAGTATGAATTGGAAAGCGACAATCCGCAACAAATCCGTATTACCAGCGGCAAAAATATCGTTGCCTTTGAAAACAAGGGGGGCAGTTCCTATTTGACGGACGAGAGTTTTGCAAGCAATGTTTTCAATCCGATTGAAATGAGTGCATGATATGAAGAAGGTTTTGAATGTTTTGTCATGGGTTGTCGTGATTTTTCTTGTGGCAGCCGCTATGATTATGCTCAGCCTGAAAATGTTTGGCTATACGCCGTATGCTGTGGTATCCGGCTCAATGGAACCGACTTATGGTGTGGGCAGTTTGGTTTTTGTCAAAACAATAGCGGCGAAAGATGTTCAAAAAGGTGACGCAATTACATTTGTTATGGACGAGGAACTGACTGTTGCAACACATCGTGTTATTGATATTTCATCTGACGGAAAATATTTTTATACCAAAGGGGACGCAAATAAAACCGCTGACCCTGAACCTGTATATTATAAAAATTTAGTGGGCAAGGTGATGTTTTCCGTACCGTTAGCAGGATATTTTTCGATTGCTCTGACAGAGCCTTTGGGCAAGTTAATTCTTGTGCTTTTGGCGTGCGGATTGATTGCGTTTGCTTTGGTTTATAAGCTGTACCGTTATCATACCGAAAAAAGGCACAGCGTCGCAAAAGCGGGAATATGAGGAGGTTTGGAAATGACGGCAAGGCACTTGAAAACCATAATCGCAGCCGCAGCAGTGGCGGCAAGTCTTTCTTTGGGAACAGTGGCTTTAACAACCGCTCATCTTTACAGTGAGTCTGTTTTGGTCAATAAGGCGAATAAGGGGACAGTGACAAACCGTATTGACGAAAATTTTAACGGTACGGAAAAAACAAATGTCCGTATAGAGAATACGGGCAATATGAACGCTTATGTGCGTGTGGCGATTGTACCGATTTGGCGTGATACGGACGGCAGTCCGACAATGCTCCCGACAAAAGATACATATAGTATTGAGCTAAATACGAAAGATTGGTTTCTTGGTGAGGACGGCTATTACTACTGTAAGGCAGATATAGCCCCAAGTGAGAAAACACCGGAGCTTATCCGCAAATGTACATTAAACGAATTAACAGATGAGGCATATAATAACAAATATTTTGATTTGCAGATTTTAGCACAATCAATACAGTCCGACCCTCAAACGGCAGTTCAAAATGCATGGGCGGTTCGTGTTGATGAAACAGGGCAGTTGACAGCATAAATTCTTTGTTGGAGATGCCGAAAGGCATTTACATATATTTCCTGAGGAAAATTATTTTTTAGGAGGACATTCTATGAAGAAAAGAACCATACTTTTGGCGGCAAGTCTGGCAGTTACGGCAAGCATATCTTTGGGTGCAACACTTGCATGGTTGCAAGCGGAAACCAATACCCTGACGAACACATTTACAGTCGGACAAATTGGCTTGACGCTTGACGAGGCAAAAGTTGAACGCAATACTGTCGTTGCAGATGCTGACCGTGTAAAGGACGGTAATACATATGTTTTGTACGAAGGTGCGGTTTTGCCAAAAGACCCAACAGTTACAGTGACGGCAGAAAGCGAGAACTGTTATGTCTTTATGTACTGCGATGTTTCGGAGGATCTCCTCGATATAACCGAAATTAACTATGATACATCAAGGTGGCTCAGTTTAGGCGATAATATTTATGTCTATTCAGAAAACGGCTCAGAGCCGACTATTGTTCCCTATGCAGAAACTGATACCGTTTTATCACCGCTATTTACAACGGTAACGGTGACAGGTGACTGCCCCGAAAATATGGCAGAGGAAACACAGATTGTAATAAAGGCATTAGCTTATCAATCGAATGACAGCAGTACATACAGTGCGGCATTGGCGGCAGCGGAAGAACTTTGGCTGTAATCGTATAATAGATACAGTCACTCTATTTCCCAAAGA
>JBJEQG010000173.1:0-3392 GCA_051881635.1 Acutalibacteraceae bacterium | reverse complement strand
CCTGACTGACAGCATAAAATCTGATAGGGGTGGTGATGATGAGCAAGGGAAAGGGGCTTGCGGCGTTGGCGGCGGTGCTGATTTGTATCGTGACGGTTATCGGTGGAACATTGGCATATTTTACGGCACAGGATACGGCAATCAATACATTTACGGTTGGAGCGGTTGATATTGACTTATCCGAACCGAATTGGAACACCGAAGAAAAGCATATTATTTCTCCCGGAGCATGGATTGCGAAAGACCCGACCGTTCGTAATACTGGTGTCAATGCCGCTTATATTCGGGTGCGGCTGGTGTTTAGTAACTTTGATGTTATGAGGGGGATTTTCGGTTCATCATTTGCACAGGCAAGCGAAAACGGTGTGATTGTTGGTTTTGACAATCATTTATGGACAATACAAAAAGAGTATGATGAAGGGGATAAGCATATTGTTGTTCTGCTGCTGAATACGGCACTTGCAAAGGAGAGCGAGGCTGTTGTTTTTACGGGCTTGAATATTCCGAGTGAATTAAATGAAGAATTAAAGCCGCTAATGGGGCAAAATGTAACCCTAACGGCAGAGGCGGACGCTATTCAGGCTGACGGTTTTGAAAGTGCGGCAGAGGCTTTTGAGCATTTTATAGTCAAATAAATTTGAAATTTTGACGGAGGGGTTATTATGAAAAAGCAGATTATGGTGGGTACAGCTTTGGCCGTTACGGCTATGGTGGCAACAGGGTCAACTTTGGCATACTTTACGGCAGAAGATACGGCTTTGAATAAAATCTCAACGGGCAGTGTTGATATTGACATTGTGGAAACCATGCAGACAGATTGCGGTATTCAGCCGTATGAAGACCCGACAGAGCCGATTTTGGCAGGCGATACCGTTTCCAAGATTGTTCAAGTCAAAAATACGGGTACGGGCGACACCTATATTCGGGCAAAAATTACGGTGGATTTTGAGGATAACACAGAACTTTCCACGGATATGATTACGCTTAATCTCAATACTGACAAATGGGAGTTAGCCGAGGACGGTTATTATTATTACAAGGATATTGTTCCCGCAGGCGAAACAACGGAGGCTTTGTTTGACAGCTTTGTTCTGAGTACCGATGCGGGAAATGAATATCAGAGCCAGGCACTTAATATTCAGATTGATGCTGAGGCGATACAGTCACGCAACAACAGCAGGACAAACCCGTTTGTTGCGGAATAAAATCCCTAAACATAAGGTAGGAGGGGGAGTATGCACAGAAAACGAGCGGTTATAGGTATGATATGCAGTTTTTTAATGCTAGTGCCGATTTTTTCGGTAACAGCCCATGCAGAAACGGAAAGTCATGTAATTTATGAAGGGGAAGCTAAACGCTTTGTTTTTGTGCCGCAAAGTACGGACTTGTTTCAGAATTTCAAGAATGTCTATCCCGGAGATGAATTGAGCCAAACGATTGTTATTGACAATAACGGAACAAAAAATATTCGTGTTTATCTTCGTGCAGAACCGGTTTTACCTTCGGATTATGCTCTTTTGGACAATATGACGCTAAGTATTTGGAAGGAAGGGGGTGTTTTGACATCAGCCGCCTCTGTCGCAAAGGGAGGCGGATTGCAGGACGCTGTGTTTTTGGGGAATTTTTCAGTGGGTGAACAAAGCACTTTGGAGGTGCATTTGAATGTTACCGAAGAAATGAATAATACATACCAAAATCAGAGCGGTATCGTTCAGTGGGTGTTCAGTGTTGTTGAAGAAGAGGAAGAACCACCTGTTGAAACGGGTGACACAACCTTTGGAGTTACAGTAGCTTTGGGAACTGCCACCATTTCCCTAACAGCTTTTCTTTTAATGATGAAGAAAAGACACGCCTGTTTGCCGTCTTAACAGTTAAGACCGTATCGTGCAGAGGTACGGTCTTATTTATTGCTAAAAAACAAAATGGTTATATCATACAGTTTTTTTGATATTTATTGTAAAAAACTGTTGCGATTTATGACTGTTTATGTTATAATTTTCATATAATATAAAGTAAAGGAGGAAGCGGCATATTCGGCTGTTGTTTATAAATTTATGATGACATGAACCGAGCTGCAAAACAAATATGGGTAAAACAGAAACCTTAACCGTGCAGCAGGAGGAAATACAGCAGCATAAACGCCAAGAGGAAATAGAAAGTATCCTCAAAAAACAAAAACGCCAAAAGCAAGGACTTTTTGGGCGTATGGGAGAAGCTGTTTTCGGCGTACCATCATATAACGGGGACAGCGACTATAAAGCCTATGCGTCTTTGTCGGGTGCTTTGAATATGATGTTTGTTATTTGCGTTTTGCTGCACGCTTTTTATTTAATTGTCTTTTCGTTATATAAAATTCCAATGATGGTGCTTTTTAACCTTGTCAGTGTACTTCTATATGTAACACTTGTTATTATGCTGAAACATATAAAAGGTTCATACGCACCTTGTGCATATTTGGCTATTTTTGAATTGTACTTGCATCAGGTATGCAGTGTTGTTTATTTCGGTCTGCCTTTGGGCTTTCAGTATTTACTTATTCCGACCATATTTATGGCAGTTTTTATGCGAAGTCAAAACAGATTGCTGACTTGGCTTAGAAATTGTGTTGTAGGCGTTTGTTCGCTGACCTTTATTGTGATAACAATCTATTTTAATGGAAAAGAACCGATTTTTGCTTTGGACGAGAGTATAAGTACGGTATTTTTGATTGTTAACTGTATCGGAAGTTTTATGGCAGCGGCTTTGTTTGTAGGGCGTGTTTTCTATGACTTGGACGATATGAGAAACAGCCTCAACAACAGTATAGAAGAAAAGTCTGACCGAATTGACAGCCTGCAAAAGAAAATTATTATAAGTTTTGCGGATATTATCGAGGCGAGAGATGATAATACAGGTAAGCATGTGAAACGCACAAGCGGTTATGTTGAGGCGTTAATAAAAGAGCTTAAACGCAAAAATCTTTATCCGGATATTATTGATGAAAAATATATGCACTATGTTATGATGTCTGCACCACTACATGATATTGGAAAGATTACTATTTCCGATACCATTCTTTTAAAACCGGGCAAGCTGACAAAAGAGGAATTTGACACTATCAAAAAACATACCGTCAACGGCAAAAAAATTATTGAACGCTCCATGGGCGATATTGAGGACGAGGAGTTTTTGAAGATTGCAAAAGCAGTAGCTTTGTATCACCATGAGCGGTGGGACGGTTCGGGTTATCCCTACGGTCTGCGTGGGAGAGATATTCCACTTTGTGCGAGAATCATGTCTATTGCGGATTATTTTGATGCGATTGTTACCAAAAGGAGTTATAAGGAAGCCATGCCAACCTCAGTGGCTTTTGAGGATATTCGCTCCCAAAGAGGAACAAAGTTCGACCCCGT
>JBJEQG010000172.1:0-30919 GCA_051881635.1 Acutalibacteraceae bacterium | reverse complement strand
ATTCTCAATCATTAAAAAACGCTCTCCCTCATAATCTGTAAGTCATAATACTTTCGTTAAAATGTCATTGTTTCCCCGTCAACCGCATCAACGAAAAAACTCCATTCACCTTCTCTGAATTGTCCAGCCAAAAACTGCAGTGTTCTTTTACCGTCCTGAATGGTATATCTTGAAAAGCTGAATGGCTTTTTGGTATTTGGTTCAAGTACAATATCAAATTCTCCCATTGAACGCCATGAGCTTCCGAAAACATTGATTCCGTCAATACAAAAGTTCTTGTTTGTTGCCGTTCCGACATAAATATAGTCTTTCATTATTGAACTTCCTCTCACCAAAGCGAAAACTTATTTTTCTGTTCTGTTACAAATGCATATACTTATTCTAAACCAAATATATCTTATTTTCAACTTATTTTTCAGCCTTGGCAAACTGACAGTTATCTTTTTATTCAATAATGCCTGCAAATATATATCCTATTCCAACCATAAGGAAGTTACTCAAACCATGCATTATAATCGGATAAATAATGCTTTTAGACTTCACATATGTTATTCCGTATGCAAGACCTAATATGAAAGCATAAATCAACTGAAACCATGAAAACGATACTGTAAAAGGATTTATATTCCAACTAATATGTGCCATTGAAAATAAAAATGCTGAAACAACAATTTCTAATCTATGTTTATTGTTTTCATGTTCCCCCAATATATATCCTAAAACAGAAATCGGCAACGCCCTGAATAATATTTCTTCTGATGTTCCGGATAGTAATAATTGAAAACATAAAGTGCCTAAAATATTGGTCAAATTCAATTCATATGTATATGGTGCTATGGTATTCATCTTATATCCAACAATATAAGAAATCAATACATAAGCTAAAATAACAATTCCAAAAATGATAGTGTACTTTATACCGGTCTTATCAATTTTAGGTTTTAAACAAAAATCAACATCTGTTATTTTGTGTATAACTGCCATGAGAAATAAAGCGATAATCATTTGAACCAAATGATGAACTGTTACCCACATAAAAATATTATCTTTATCAAGAATGTTATAATCAAAAAGATTTGCAATTACAGTTCCAAGTCTGCTCGCAATAGTTTGAATAACAAAAATGCCAATAACTATAACAAATCCATATAATATTTTCTTACCGGTTTTAAGTTTTTTTAACATACAAATCTCCATATCGCAATTTTAATTATACGCCATTTCCGCACGCTGTTCTTTCCATATTTGGATATAATGCTTTATTTACTAATTTCGCCTTTTATATTTATATTACACCAAACATATCATAATTTCAACTTTTTAGCCACTCCCCCAAAACAAATTTCCATTCATAACCAATCCTTTTCAAAGAACAATTAACATTTTTGTTGTTGACTTCACGAAACGAACCGCTTATTATTAAATCGAAAAGTCTTTGATTTTCAAAGACTATGGAGGTGAATATTTTGAAATTTAAAAAGATTTTTTGTTTGGTTTTATGTATGATTTTTTTGTGTTGCTGTACAGCCTGCCGCTCAAACGAGGACTCTCCCTATGACCAAACAATTTACTATAATATTGAAAGCGAACCCGTTACACTTGACCCGCAAATTGCAAACGATTCCGCAGCCCGGCTGATTATCCTAAATATTTTTGAAGGTTTAACTAAACTTAACGGCAACGGAGATGTTATTCCCGGTGTTGCCCAATCATGGACAGCCAATTCCGATTATACGAAATTTACTTTTCAAATCAGGGAAGGTGCGTGTTGGAATGACGGCACAGCTTTAACCGCCCAAGACTTTGTTTATGGTATGACACGCACACTTTCTCCAAATACAAATTCTCCCACTGCCAACCAACTTTTTTGTATAAAAAATGCTGAGGCGTTTCATAAAGGCATGGTTTCCAAAGAACAATTAGGAATTTATGCTGAGGGAACACAAACCGTTGTAATTGAACTTGAATACGCATATAAAGATTTTCCAAGCGTTCTGGCTCAACCTTGTGCCATGCCCTGTCAACAGGCATTTTTTGAAAGCACTGCTGGACAATACGGTTTAGAGTCTGATAAAATTCTTTCCAACGGAGCTTTTATGCTGCGTTCAGCATATGGGTGGAACCATTATGAAAATCTTACACTTCACAAAAGTACCTGTTATATTGGCGAAGAAACTGTTGTTCCTGCGGGAATTTATATTACAATAGGCGACGCACCCGAAAATGTTGTCGAAGCCATACAGAATGGAACTGTTGATTGCTATGCCCTCCCAAACGATGAAGTTTCAGTGGCGGAAGAATATGGTCTTAATCTCACCGCCTTTCATGATACCGTATGGGGACTTTGTTTTAATTTAGAAAGTAGTATCACAAAGAATAAAAATATCCGTATAGGGCTGTTGTATGCTCTAAAAAGAGAATATATCCTCCAAAAACTTCCTGACAATGCCACAGCTGCAACAGACATTATTCCAAACACTGCCGAATGGAACGGACAAAACTATCGTCAACTCGCAGGCAATAATTTTTGTTTAACTTATAATAGTGCATATAACACTTATATTCAAAAGGGACTGAAAGAACTCAACCTCGATGTTCTGCCGTCCATAGAAATTTTATGTGCAGATGACGCCGCAACACAGGTGATTGTCAACAATATTATTGAAACACTCAATAATGCCACAGGCTGTTATTTCAACAAAAAGCCTGTTCCACGCTCACAGCTTCAAGATTATATAGACAACGGAAATTATGCGATTGCCTTAGCTCCTTTGTCAGCCACAGGAAACAGTCCGACAGATACACTTTCGCTTTTCGTTTCAACAAATCCCGACAACCCTGTCGGACTGAAAAATTCTGTTTACGATAATTATATTCATCAAATTCAGGAACAGTCATTAACAGACAGTGTGGACACAATTATTGCCGCCGAAAAATATTTGAATGACAACGGTATATTTTATCCGCTTTATTTGGAAAGCCGTTTCTACGCCAGTGCTGCCAATGTAACAGGTATTGTATTTCATGCCTACGGTGCGGAGGCGGATTTTATCACTGCCACTAAATCAAATGAAAACTCCACATAATTTTTACAGGGAATTGAAACAACATTTCTCGGCAAATCTCTTGCTTATTTGCCCAAAAATGTTATAATATAACCGTATGCAAATACATTATTCAACAAATGAAAGGAGTACCATTATGAACTATTCTAACGAAGTCACAAGAATGTGTACAGTCACAAAAGGTCCTCATCATGGTCCTGCACCAATTCCCGAAGAAGGCAAATGGGTTAAATCCACACAAATCACCGATATTTCCGGTCTTTCACACGGTATCGGCTGGTGTGCACCGCAACAAGGTGCCTGTAAGCTGACCCTTAATGTTAAAGAGGGTATCGTTGAGGAAGCTTTGGTTGAAACCATCGGCTGCTCCGGTATGACACACTCCGCTGCTATGGCTGCCGAAATTCTTCCCGGCAAAACTCTGCTTGAATGTCTGAACACTGACCTTGTTTGTGATGCTATCAACACTGCTATGAAGAATATTTTTGAGCAACTCGTTTACGGTAGAACACAGACAGCTTTTTCTGAGGGCGGTTTGCCAATCGGTGCCGGCTTGGAGGATCTTGGTAAAGGTCTTCGCTCACAGGTTGGTACAATGTTCAGCACAAAGGCTAAGGGCGTTCGTTTCATGGAAATGGCTGAGGGTTATGTTCTGAAAACAGCACTTGACGAGAATAACGAAGTTATTGGTTATCAGTTTGTAAAGCTCGGCAAAATGCTTGAAGATATCCGTCACGGTATGGAACCGAACGAGGCTTACAAGAAGAATATCGGTCAATATGGTCGTTTTGACAACGCTGCCAAGTACATTGACCCCCGTGAAGAATAAGGTAAGGAGGATCTAAATCATGGCTAATGATGTAAAGTTTGAAAGCAAAGAAAGAAGAATGCCGAAAATTGAGAAGTGCCTTGCCGAATATGGTATTGCAAGTCTTGAAGAAGCAAGACAGTTGTGTCTTGATAAGGGTTTTGACCCTGACCAGATTGTAAAGGGCGTTCAGCCGATCGCTTTTGAAAACGCAAGCTGGGCTTATACACTCGGCTGTGCCGTTGCTATCAAGAAAAATGTAACAACTGCTGCCGAAGCTGCTGCCGCTATCGGTATCGGTTTGGAAGCTTTCTGTATTCCGGGTTCTGTTGCAGAACAAAGAAATGTAGGTCTTGGCCACGGCAACCTCGGTGCTATGCTTTTGAGTGACGAAACAAAATGTTTTGCATTCCTTGCAGGTCATGAATCCTTTGCTGCTGCTGAGGGTGCTATCGGTATCGCAAGAAACGCAAACAAAGCCCGTAAAGAGCCGTTGCGTGTTATCCTGAACGGTTTGGGCAAAGACGCTGCTTATATCATTTCAAGAATTAACGGCTTTACTTATGTAAAGACTCAATATGACTATTTCACAGGCGAACTCAAAATCGTTGAGGAGAGAGCTTTCTCTGACGGCGAAAGAGCTGCTGTAAGATGCTATGGTGCTGACGATGTTCGTGAAGGCGTTGCTATCATGCAGTATGAAAAAGTTGGTGTATCTATCACAGGTAACTCCACAAACCCGACTCGTTTCCAACACCTTGTTGCAGGTACATATAAGAAGTGGGCTATCGAAAACGGCAAGAAATATTTCTCCGTTGCTTCCGGTGGCGGTACAGGCCGTACACTTCACCCCGATAATATGGGTGCAGGTCCTGCTTCCTACGGCTTAACAGACTCTATGGGTCGTATGCATGGCGATGCACAGTTTGCAGGTTCTTCCTCCGTTCCGGCTCATGTTGAAATGATGGGCTTGATTGGTATGGGTAACAACCCGATGGTTGGTGCAACTGTTGCTTGTGCCGTTGCTGTTTACGAAGGCATGAAAGCCTGATTTCAGCTAAGGGCTTTGCTTTTAATTTAAAAATTTTAAAATCAAACATACAGCGGAAAACGCTTAGTGCCACCGCTGTGCAACCAAAAATCAAATATCGGCATATAAACCCTCTCTGTTCACTTTTAGATGAATAGGGAGGGTTTCCCTGTTATTAAAAACTGACCATTACTTTTAGCCACTCCCAATTTAAAATCTTGACAATATTCTTGCCCAAGTATATAATTGGATTGTAATTTTAAAAAACAAAGTATATACGAGTATTGTGGCACTCCATTTATCAAACATGATTTAATTGTAAACTGGGGCTTTTGCCAGTAGCGGCTCGCCGCCCCCAACAATCTAAATTATTAAAAGAGCAAACACAGTTTGCCCACTGTTTTTGGTTATCGAACAAGTCTAATATAATTGCAATATTAAACAAACAGGAGGTACCATGATATGAAAATTTACTGTATGAGTGATATTCATGGGTGTCTGGCGGAATTTGAAGAGTCGCTTTCTTTGGTTCTTGATAACCTTGAAGAAGAGGAAACTATGCTTTTGCTTCTTGGGGACTATATACACGGAGGCTCAGATAATATCGGTGTTCTGAATAAGATAATCAGCCTTCAATATAAATATGGTTCGGATAAAGTTGTAGCGTTGATGGGCAATCATGAAGAATTTGTTCTCCGTGGCTACTCGACAATCAACCACATGAACAGATCCTTTGATGAAGAGCTTTCTTCGGACGATGGAGATGAAGATAAATATATTCAGTGGATTGAAAATCTTCCGTGCTATTACACGGAAGGCAACACAATATTTGTTCATGCCGGTATAGATGAAGAATCGGGAGATTTATGGGAATGGGCAACCGGAGAAGAAACATTTTTGAGTAAATTTCCGGCTGAAATCGGAAAAATCGAGGGTCTTGATATGAAAGTTGTTGCCGGACATGTTGGCACTTCGGAAATTTCCGGTGATTCCCGATACCACGATATTTACTATGACGGAGAATCTCATTATTATATAGATGGCACTGTTCTTAAAAGCGGAATTATCCCTGTGCTTATGGTTGATACGGATACGGATAAATATTACAGAGTAACGGAAACGGGAAACTGGTTGATACTGCCTTATGATGAAGAAAATTAAGACACCAATGAAAAATTGATTTGTGTTCGTTTACAGAAAAAGTATGTTGACAAAGAAAAAAAAAAGCGGTATAATACCGTTGAAAATTTAATCTTAATTACCAACTTATCAAGAGTGACGGAGGGACAGACCCTGTGAAGTCCGGCAACCTACATTATGCAAGGTGCCAAATTCTGCGGTAGAACCGAAAGATGAGTAAATATAAAAAGCCGTTCGGTTCGTCGAACGGCTTTTCTTTATCTTTCCGAAAAGAGCAATTTTCTAAATTTACAAAAAGGAGTTTTTTAAATGGCAAAACATCTTTTTACTTCCGAGTCCGTAACAGAAGGACACCCCGATAAACTTTGCGACCAAATTTCCGATGCCGTTTTGGACGAAATTCTCCGCAAAGACCCCAAAGCCCATGTTGCCTGTGAAGTTACAGCCACAACAGGTATGGTTCATGTTATGGGGGAAATCTCCACAGAGTGCTATGTAGATATTTCCCAAATTGCCCGTGGCGTTATCAATTCTATCGGCTACGACAACCAAAGCTGTGGTTTTAACGGACATACCTGTGCCGTTATCACTTCTATTGATGCTCAATCTCCCGATATTGCCATGGGCGTCAATCGTGACGGTGCAGCCGACAGCCTGGACGAAATCGGTGCAGGTGACCAGGGTATTATGTTCGGCTATGCCTGCGATGAAACACCTGAACTTATGCCGTTATCTATTTCTTTGGCTCACAAGCTGGCAAAGCGTTTGGCAGAAGTCCGCAAGGACGGCACACTCCCCTATCTCCGTCCCGACGGCAAAACACAAGTTACCGTTGAATATGACGATAACAACAAACCCGTTCGTTTGGATACAATCCTCATTTCCACACAACACACCGAAAGCGTTACACTTGAAAAAATCCGTGCGGATTTGAAGGAATATGTTATCGAACCCGTTATACCGACTGACCTTTTGGATAAGGACACAAAAATCCTTGTCAATCCCACAGGGCGTTTTGTTATCGGCGGTCCTGCCGGCGACAGCGGTCTGACAGGGCGTAAAATTATTATTGATACTTACGGCGGTTTTGCCCGTCATGGCGGCGGTGCATTTTCCGGAAAAGACCCGACAAAGGTTGACCGTTCAGCGGCTTATGCAGCCCGTTATGCAGCAAAGAATATTGTAGCTGCCGGTTTGGCATCTCGCTGTGAAATCCAGCTTTCTTATGCTATCGGTGTTGCCCGTCCTGTATCTATTATGGTTGATACATTCGGTACAGGCGTTGTTTCTGACAGTATTTTGTCGGACGCCGTCAGCAAAGTTTTTGATTTCCGTCCTGCGGCTATCATTCGTGACCTTGACCTCAGAAAGCCGATTTACCGCAAATTAGCCGCTTATGGACACATGGGGCGTGAGGACCTCAATGTTTCTTGGGAAAAGAAAGACCGTACAGAAGCATTAAAAACCGCTGTTGCCGAGTTACAGGCATAAGAAAAGGAGTTTTGGCATGAATTGGACTGAAATTGTTGTAGAAGTTCCGTCAAAAGATATTGACCTTGCGGGAGATATTGCACAAATGACTGTTCCTTACGGTATCTATATCGAGGATTATTCCAATCTGGAAACGGAAGTTTTGGAAATCGCCCACATTAACCTTATTGATGAGGATTTGCTGGCACAAGACCGCACAAAGGGTAAAATCCACATCTACATCAGTCCCGAAGATAATCCCGCTGAGGCAGTTTCTTTTCTGAAAGAACGCTTTGCTGCCGAAAAAATTGATTATACTTTGAGTATTGACAGCTGCGATGTTGAGGCGTGTTTGGAAAATTGGAAAAAATATTTCCACCCGATTGAGATTGGCAAGCGTTTACTCATTCGCCCCGTATGGCGTGATGATTATAATGCTGACGGACGCATTGTTCTTCACCTTGAACCTGGCTTGGCATTCGGTACGGGAACACATGAAACAACCCGTCTGTGTCTTGAAATGTTGGAGGAAATTATAAAACCCGACATGACAATGCTTGATGTCGGCTGTGGCAGCGGTATTCTTTCCGTTGCAGGTTTATTACTCGGAGCAAAAAGTGCGATTGGTATTGATATTGATGAAATGGCAGTTAAAGCCTCTATCGAAAATGCTGAACGCAATCAAGTGCAGGATAAATACACTGCTATTCACGGCAATTTGGCTGACGAAATCAACGGCACTTTTGATATTATCACTGCCAATATTGTCGCTGATGCCATTATCATGCTTTCAAAGGATATTGAAACCCACATGAATTCCGATACCGTCTACATTATGAGCGGTATCATCGACACACGCTTAGATGATGTTTTAGATGCTCTCCCCGACACATTGGAGATTATTGCCCAAAAAGAAGAAAAAGGTTGGCTGTGTCTTGCCGCCAAAAAGAAAACCCTGTAAAATTTACATTTTTATTCTTTTTCAGAATTATATTTTTATTCTGCATGATACAATAAAAATATATCTTTTACTCGGAGGAATTTAATAATGAAAAAGAAAAGAAAAGATACTTCCAATCTTATTTTTTCCGCTTTTTTGATTACCGCTTTTGTTATCTGTTCTTATTTCTTTAACGGTATGATACAAGACTCCATTAACTTAAACACTGTATGGAAAACCTTGTTTCAACTTTTAATCTTCCTTATTTTTGGTTTGCTGCTGTTCTATGCAACACGCATAGGGGACGGAAAACAAGTGAAGCGTTTTTCGCTTTCCACTTTGATTTTAATGGACTTACCAGCGTTGTATATCATTGTTGCTTCTGTATGGTCTGCTTTGCCGTTCCACACTGAAATCGCACAATGCACGCCAATTATGTATTTGGCGGCGGTCGCTTTGGGCTATGGTATTCCTTATACTTTTCTCAGTGGCTATGAACAGGAGTTACCCGATGAAGAAGAACATCAAGATGACCTTGACGAAGATGACAAGGAAATTGAAAACGAAGATGTTGGAACTGATGATGAAGAAGATACTGAGGAACTTTACGACAATTCCGATAAAGATGATTTAGACGAATAATTTTCAAAAATAACGGGCAGTCTTTGACTGTCCGTTATCTGTAACTTTATGCAATTAAAAGGAGAGAAAATATATGTCCGAATGTACACATGATTGTAATTCCTGCACCGCTGACTGTTCCTCCCGTAAAAGCGGAACGGCACAAAGCTCAAAAGCTGCTCTCAATACCCACAGCTGTGTTAAAAAGGTTATTGGCATTGTCAGTGGCAAAGGTGGTGTCGGCAAATCAAGCGTTACCGCATTGCTTTCCGTTATGTTTAACCGCAAAGGCTACCATACCGCTATTATTGATGCCGATATTACAGGACCGTCAATTCCCAAAGTCTTTGGCATATCGGGACAGCGTGTTGTCGGAAATGAAGAAAATTTCATGCTGCCTGTTTCAACCGAAACGGGTATTGATGTCATATCCGCCGATTTCTTTTTAAATTCACCGACTGACCCTATTGTATGGCGTGGTTCTTTAATTTCCAACATGGTTTGTCAATTTTGGACAAATGTCATTTGGAACGATGTTGACTATATGTTTGTAGATATGCCGCCGGGAACAGGTGATGTTCCGTTGACGGTCTTTCAATCCTTGCCTTTGGACGGTATTATTTTGATAACAACGCCACAGGATTTGGTTGCCATGATTGTGGAGAAAGCCGTAAAAATGGCAAACAAAATGGAAATTCCGATTTTGGGTATAGTCGAAAACATGAGCTTTTTTGAATGTCCTGACTGCGGCAAAAAATATTATCCTTTCGGTGAAAGTCATATAGAGCAAACCGCCGCCGCATACAATATTCCCATTCTCGGGAGTTTGCCGATTGACGCTGAAAATGCCCGTTTGTGCGACAGCGGTAAGATTGAGTTGAGCGACAATGTTTTTATCTCCGATATTGCTGATACGATAGAAAAAATATTCTCCAAATAATTTTTGATTTTCGATACAAAAACATCAGGAGCGCATTTGTTCTGCACTCCTGATGTTTTTATTTTTTGGATATATCCTCATTCGATTGCGGCAGACACTTATCGTCCTCACACAATAAAATTTTCTCATAAAGTGTATAAAGTTTCTGTACACCGTTTTCCAAGATATAATAATGTCTGATATACGGTATCAGCAAAACCAAGAGCATAATGAACAATGCTAAAAGTCCCCAAGATGGACAAAACAGTGATGTTAAAAGAACCATCATTGTCAAAAGTGCAAACAAAATCGTCACCAAAAGATGAATAAGCCGTTCATGCTGCCAAAAGGAAATTTCCGTCAGCAAAGCTTTTCTGACCTGTTCTATGTTCTCCATACTCTCAGGATTTTTCAGCAATTCCTCTATAAAAGCAATATAGTTTTTCAACTTTTTTCCCATGCTTTTTCACCGCACTTCTTTCAATTCTTTTTTTCATCAGGAATACGCTCCATTACGCAACATTCCATACCGAAACTGCTGCGAAAAGCATACTCATAGCGTCCGATTTTGGAAAATCCCAAATGTTCAAATAAGGTAATTGTCTGTAAATCTTTGAGCGGAATATACACCAAAATGCGTTTAAAGTCACAATTACCTTCTTTGTAATGGCAAAAGTCATCTAAATAACTTAAAACTTTATAAACAACACCTTTATGCCTTGCTTCCTTGTTCAGATATAAAGTATCAATACAAACAGCATGATTGACAAAAGCAAACGCCAACAAACCCACAGGCATATCATCAACTAAAAGCGTAGTATAATTATAGCCCGGTTTTTTCATCTTTTTATAAATAACATCTTTGGATTGCAGCTGCTTCAACAAATATTTTGCCTTTTCTTCGGAAAACAAAGCACATAAATAATCTTTCCAAATGCTTTCGGCAGAATCGGCAATTTCTTTCAGCTGTTTTTCTGTTACCACAGGCATAATATCAAACTTCACATGAAATCTTCCTAACATCAATAATCTATCGGACTAAATTATAGCATAAAAAACAAAGTCTGTCCATATACTCTCTTGAAAGAAATCAGGGCAACTCCGTATATCTGTTTGATAGTTGAATTTTACTTACTGAAAACCATTTTAACACAATACGAACATCAACAAATTAAACAAGTATTCTTTTGTTGGTTTTATGCCGGCTTGCTCCTTTATTTTGGTAACAGATCAATATATCTTCTTTTCCAATCTGCATCTTTATAGATGCTAAATTCACTTAAAGGACACCCAAAGCAAAGGTCATCAGCCATTTCGAGAATAATATTCGAGAGTTCAAGATTTTCTTTCCATTTTTCCTCGATAGCATTATATCCAAGCAAAGCACCAAGAATATTTCCGGTAATTGCTCCGGTCGAGTCACTGTCACCGTTATGGTTTACGGCGGCAATAATTCCTGCTGAAAAATCATTTTGATGTCGCAGGCTGCAATATATGGCTATTGCCAATGTTTCCTCAGCAACCCAGCCCTCACCTAACCGATGAATATTGTTTAAATCCGTATCATCATTTTCTGATAGTTCTATTGCCAGATCAATAATATCCGTAAAATCATTTATATATTGTTCTGATTTGTATATTTTTCTTACAGTATCTCTTGCCTGTTCAACCAATTCTTTTAGGGATAGATTTTCCTTTGAAAATACAATAACATGTATAATATGTGCGAGCACTGCCGCCGTCATATAGCCAAGCGGGTGGCTATGCGTAATTGCGGCAATCTCTGCGGCTTCCATATCAATATCCTCAATATTTCCGTAAGTGTAAATCAATCCCATAGGTGCGACACGCATAACGCCTCCGCAACCTTTACTTTCGTTGATTTTTGATTCAATAAAACTATCAATATTATCATCACTTTTAACACGATGTATCAATGCTGAAATACATGTATTTCCGGGTGCTCTGGCACTGTAAAGTTCCGGAACATCATATAACCATGATACTTGCTTTTTTATCTTTCTGCTATCTTCAAAGGAATATATTTGTGTTACAAGCCAGTCAAAATACGCATATTGTACTCCGTATCTCGCTTCTCTACATATCCCTTTTAAACTAAGTTCGGTGTCCTTAAAGAGAATTCCATTTGCAGTAAAAAGCGTCATCTGTGTATCGTCTGATATAAGAGCCTTTCCCGTACTCGGGTCAAGAACATAATCCGTTATTCCATTCTTTCCAAATTTGGCAAATATCTCATCTTCTTTGTCAAATTCTATTGGATAACCCAAAGCATCGCCAACAGCTCCGCCAAACAAAGAACCTCTAACCTTATCAAGGTATTGACTTTTTTCCTTGATTTTAGCCTCTACAATATTTCTATCTCTTTCATATTGATCTCTGTAAAAGTTATCTTGTACAAAATTACGACAGAATTCCTTGTAGTTATATTGGCTTTCTGTTTTGTCGAGAACCGCAAAATCCACTCTCTTGAACAGATCCTGCTCTTTTAATCCATTATAGTCAAGTTCTTTCAATGCCTTATAAAACAAATCGGATATAACTTTTGCATCATTTCTGAAAGCACCACAGCCCCACGCTCCAAGTACAAGGTATTCGTATCCCAGATAAGCAGAACATTTCAACATTCCCGTAATACGGTTATATACCATTTTTCGGTATTCTTCCTCTGTCATGCCTTCTTTTCCAAATTTAATCATTGGAGCGGCACAAGTAACAACAGATACTATAACCGTTTCATCTAACAGTTCTCCATTCTCATCTTTTATGATTTCTACATTAGGTGTAAATATCATAGCATCTGAACCCATATATGTATGGAGTGTTCGATTATATGCATAGTATTTCCATGCCTCTTGGCTTTCAAGAGAGAGAAGTAATGAACTCTTTCGGCAAAGATCCTCTTCCTGTGCTCTTGACCCTCTCCTTACACCTCCGCCCGGATATATCGGGTCGGCAAGATTTAAAACCAAAACCCGTTGATTTTTCTCATTATTCAAGTTATTGATATAGGTATTTGAAATTTTTCTTGCCATAGAAAACGAATCCATATTTTCGCAGCTATGACTACACCAACCAGGACAGTAAATCTTTTCAAGACCGTCATACGCAATAACTTTCTCAATATCTTCCGGAAGAAAAACCTGAACCTCTGTCTGTTGCTCTTTGGAAAGCTTGAGTTTGATAGACTTTCCTTGTTTATTATAATAACCTTGTTCAAATATTTTCAGGGTATCTTCAAGTATTAAAACATTATCAAACCTCATTACAGCCTCACTTTCACAAATCAGCAATTATACAGTAAGCCATCAGTCAAGCAGCACTCATAACCGTTTAATGAATGTATGAAAAAATCAATCTTTGTTAATTTTGACAGAGGTTACACGGGTATCAACCAACAAGTCTGACGATTCACTCAAACTTAAAGTTGATTTATTATTATACGGATATGGTTCGGATTTACCGTTATTCTTATAACGCAAATAAACAGCAACAACACTGACGCCGCCGCATACAACAGCAAAAATAGCACTGAACAGAATAATCTTCCCCATATTTTTCGGTTCATTATGTGTACTGTCGCTATAATCGTCATCATAGTAATAATCGTAGTCATCGTCATAATCAACAGCCTGTACCGTTGGTCTTTGAGATTCAGCAGCCACAGCATAAACAGCCGCACAAGTCATACAAAGAACCACTGAAACCATTAAGGATACAATCAGCTTCGTTATTTTTTTACTTATCATAGCAGAAAATACCCTCCCAAAAGTGACAATAAAAATATAAGTACTGTAACAATTACGCCCAAAGCAATCAGTTTTCCGACACTGCATGGCAGACTGCCGTAGACTTTTCCTGTTTGTCCGTTCATTGCATAAACAAAACTTTTTCCTCTATACTGATAAGTCATAACCCAAATTGGCAGAAGAACATAGTCCCATGATTCCTCCAAAGTATTCATTTGGATATGGTCAACTGTAACGGAATCATATCCGTGAATTGTATCCCTATAAATCTTTTTGGAATACTCTGTCAAGTCCTTATCAACAGCCGCCTGCAAATCCTGTCGTTCCATATTCCGTTTTTCCGCCTGAAATCCGGAAAGATAAGACATCGAAAAGTTTTTCAAATCCGCATCATCATACGGATTGACATATCTGAGCAGTGCTGCCTTTTCCGTATTCAAAGCCTCTTTCGGATAATTTCTGAAATCAATCTTACCGGCACGAACAATTTTAAATATTTTCGTTTCCGTATATTTTCTATCACCAGAAGTCCATGTACGGATTTTCTTTCCCGTTGCAAACATTTCGCCGTCTTTGAGGGAATCAACCAACCAATATGGGTAATAAACGCCTTTCATATTTTCAAGTTGTGTTTCAGACCTGAATGAAGACGGCAAAAACCATTTCTTTTTGCAAATTTCCATGAAACGCTCCTTTGCCTTATCTCCCGAAATCTTGAAAGGAATAACCTTTTGAGGTTTCATATTGCCTGCAAGCCGTCCCGCCAACACAACAGGGCTGTGGCAATAAACGCAAGTCGTTGCCGCTGTTGTTGCTTCCGTAATAACTTCCGCACCGCAGCTCGGACATTGATATAAGACCGTATTTTCATTAAAATCGTTTTCGTCAATGACACCGTCCCCGTTTGTATCTTGCGGTTCAGAGATTTGTTCTTCATTAGCGGCATCATTCAGGTTTTCATCCAAATTTCCAAAATGAGCCTGTAACTGTTCTTCTGTAAAATCGCTTTGACAGTATTCACAGGAAAATTTTAAAATCGTGGGGTTATACTTTAACGGACCACCGCAGTTAATACATTTATAAGATACTGTTGCCATAAATTAGCCCCTATGATATATAGACTAAATAAGACTATACCATAGGGGTTGCTTCACCTCACTCAAAAAATCTTGTAAAGATTATACATAATCACTTTCGTTGATTGGGTCACCGCAGTTCGGACAGAATTTCGGTATTGGTTGTGACATATCCGGTTCAAAACCGCATTTATCGCATCTCAACTTACGGTTTTCGGGGCGTTTTGCACCACACTCAGCACAGAATTTGCCTGTGTTGCTTGCACCGCAGTTAGGACAATTCCATGCACCTGATGCCATTGGTACAGGTTTCGGCTTGCCACATTCAGCACAGAATTTTCCTGTATTACCTGTATGACCACAAGCACAGGTCCAGCCGTTATTTACAGGCGGTTGAGCTTGTGTTTGCCGTGTCTGTTGAGCTTGTTGTGCCTGTTGAGCCTGTTGCTGCATCTGATACTGTTGCATATTTGTTGCCGAAGCCGCACCCATAAAGCCGCCGCCGGCATTCATACCCATGCCCATGCCAACAAATCCAGCCATTGCACCGTTGGCGTTGGAGCCTGCATTTTCCAAACCTCTGGCAATCGCACCCTGTACATAGCCTTCACGAATGGTCGGGTCACTGAGAACAGCACCCTGATTACGCATTTTGAGGATTTCTTTGGACTCATCGTCATAGGAGATATTGGCGATACCCACTTCCTGGATATACATACCCCTGTTTTTACGCCATTTCTCGTCCAAAACCTTGCTCATGTGGTCTGCCAATTCCAAACTCTTAGCACCCAACTGAGAAATTCTGACGCCCTCCATAGACAGCTCTGTAATTGCCTGTTGGAATGCACCCAAAAATTCAGAAATGTAGTTATTTTCCGTCAAAATGCTGATGTCTACCGGCTGATTGCTGGTTACGGCACCTGTCGGGATAACAGAACGATAAAATTCAAGCGGGTTTTCAAGTTTAATTGAATATGTACCAAACGCACGAACATTCAATTCCAAATTATAGTTGGAGTCATAGTAGTTAATCGGCATTTTCGTACCGAACTTAATGCCCGTCATTTCCTGTGTGTTGATATAGAAAACACGCTGTTCTGACGGTGTTACACCGCCAAATCTGATACGGTTAAAGGTTTCCTTTAAAGAGTCACCGAACTGTCCGTTGAACAAAGACGGCATAGACGAATTTTGTACCTGAAAATATCCCGGTTCTGCCGTATAGTCAACGATTGCACCACCGTCAACCAAAATCATAAGCTGATGGTCATAAACATGAATGATTGAACCATTGGATACCGAGTTAGGCGAACCTTTACGATTTGTGTTGCGTCTGTCATTCTGTGCTTTTGCCACACCGGGAGCAAAAACCGTTGTAATATCCATTTCACTTGGCTCAATGACTTCAAGCCAAGAATCTGCCAAAGCACCACCAACTGCGTTTACTGCTGCTCTAATAATTCCCATTGTTACCACACTCCTAATTTTTATTTTAAATAAGCGTCTGACTACTCCTATAACACCAATTCGTCCTTTATCTGTCGCTCCGCTTTGTATAAGCGAAACACACAATGTATTTCACAAAAGATTATTTTATTAAAATCTTTTTGAAAATAACATTATATTATATATTATAAGATAACTTCGCACAAAATGCAAGTGCATTATATAAATTTCTTGTCGACTTTGCCTTTTTTAATTCTTCTGCAAAACAAAAAACCGCCCACCGCTATTTTTAAAATAACGGTGGAGCGGTCTTTAATTTTATTTAAAACAGAAACAGGTTCAAATTACTTGGACAATCTTTCCTTCAAGCCTGCCAACTCGTCCCACATTTCCTGCGGAAGTCTGTCGCCAAAGGTTGTTTTGTAGAAGTTTTCGATTTCGTCTGCTTCGCCTTGCCATCTCTGCTTGTCGATATAGAGGATTTTCTCCAAATCTTCCTTAGTAAAGCCGTCAAGACCTTCAAGGTTAATGTCATCAGCATAAGGAACATAACCAATCGGTGTTTCCTGTGCGTCTACCTTACCCTCGCAGCGTTTGATAATCCATTCAAGAACACGGAAGTTATCGCCAAAGCCCGGCCACATGAAATGACCTTCCTCGTCAAGTCTGAACCAGTTAACATTAAAGATTTTCGGAGCTTTGTCACCGAGAACCTCACCCATATCGCACCAATGCTTGAAGTAGTCAGCCATATGATAGCCGCAGAACGGACGCATAGCCATCGGGTCATGTCTGAGAACGCCAACAGCACCTGTTGCGGCAGCAGTTGTTTCAGAAGACATGATAGAACCAACGAATACACCATTGTTCCAATCTCTTGACTGATATACCAACGGTGTTGTTGTTGCACGACGGCCGCCGAAGATAATAGCGGAAATCGGAACACCGGAAGTAGAGTTAAACTCAGAGCTTATACACGGACAATTCTTAGCCGGTGCTGTGAAACGGCTGTTCGGGTGAGCACCCTTTGTTTCGGCAGTCTTGCCATTCCACGGATTGCCCTTCCAATCAATAGCATTCTCAGGCGGATTTTTATCCAAACCTTCCCACCATACTGTATTGTCATCGCAGTTATAAGCAACATTTGTAAAGATTGTGCCTTGTTTTGTTGAAGCCAAAGCATTCGGGTTAGATTTAGCATTTGTACCCGGAGCAACACCAAAGAAGCCGTTTTCGGGGTTGATTGCCCAAAGTCTGCCGTCCGGACCTTTACGCATCCAGGCAATATCGTCACCAACGCACCATACTTTATAGCCCTTTGCACGATAGCCTTCCGGCGGAATGAGCATAGCAAGGTTTGTTTTACCACAAGCTGACGGGAATGCAGCAGATACATACTTGATTTCGCCCTGCGGATTTTCGATACCGAGAATCAGCATGTGTTCAGCCATCCAGCCCTCGCACTTACCAAGATAAGAGGCAATACGGAGAGCAAAGCACTTTTTGCCGAGCAATACATTGCCGCCGTAAGCGGAGTTTACGGAAATAATATAGTTATCCTCAGGGAAGTGGCAGATATATCTCTTTTCGGGGTCAACATCGCACATAGCGTGCAAGCCTTTGATCCAGTCTGTGCTGTCTGCAAGAACATCTTCAACAGCCTGACCAACACGGGTCATAATAGCCATATTCAAAACAACATAGATGGAGTCTGTAACTTCATAACCGATCTTAGCGAGCGGTGAACCGACAGGACCCATTGAGTAAGGAATAACATACATTGTGCGGCCCTTATATGTGCCTTTTGCGATGTCGAACAACATCTTGTATGTTTCCTGCGGGTCTTTCCAGTTATTAGTCGGACCTGCGTCCTTTTCCTCACGGCAGCAGATAAATGTACGATCCTCTACACGAGCAACATCGTTTTCTCTTGTTCTGTGCAAATAGCAGCCCGGAAGTTTTTCCTCGTTGAGTTTAATCAACTCACCGGAAGCACAAGCCTCCTTGCGTAAGCCTTCAAGTTGTTCTTCACTGCCGTCAATCCAAACGATTTTGTCGGGATTGAGCAGCTCTTTCATTTCATCAATCCAAGCAAGAACTGATTTGTTGTTAGTCATTATTCTTTTCCCCTTTCCGCCTTAACGGCTACGATATTTTTATTATATTACAGTTTGACGGAAATATCAATAAAAACTTCATCAATTTCCGAATAAACAATCAAGAATTTTTTATTTTTCGACATGAAAGCTACCGCATTTCTCACGAAATTTGCAATTTATTAACGAAAATTTCCTAATTTGTACAAAATGAAATATTTGTAATATATTACTACTGAAATTTGGAGGGAACAGAAACCGTATATTTTTCGTGCAAGAGCAGGAAATAAATCCTGCATTTTATATTTTAAATTTTTTACCGTCCGTATAACTTTTACATAATCACAAAAGGAACACTTGATTTTATATCATTGTATAGCGTACAATATATAATAATAAAGCTATATGTATTGATGGATTTTTCAGAAAGGATAAATTGAATGGATAACCAAAATCAGAATAATTCTAATCGCAAAAGCGATTTCGTTTCCGGCCAATCAGATGATTTTTCCGAATTTGAAAATGAACATTATTTTGAAGAGGAAAAACAACCTTTATATACAGATGAAATATTAGATTCTTGGATATCGAACAATAAAAAAAATGAACCAATAAAAAAAGTTTCCCACCCATTTAAATCCCTGACTGTTGCAGAACAATTCAAAGTTATGATTGTCTTTTTGATTGCCGCTTGTTTGTTATTTACTATCGTTTATATTTTTTCACCGCATAATACTGAACCCGCAAACACAAATCCAACAGAACCTTCCAATATATCAACTTCCACAGAAGAACCGTCCGTATCTGAACCGCCCCCCTCAGTTCCCGAAAGTTCTCCCATAGAAAGTGAAATAGAAAGCAAAGCAGAAGAAAGCGAAACATCTACACCGGAAAGTTCCAATGAAAGCATAACCTACAATTATATAACCAAATCAAGCGAAGAAACACATTACGGCGATTTAATTTTGGTCAACCAATATTATAGTTGTTGGGCAGACGGCGAGGACACCGTTTCCATATATGAACACAAAACAAACACCTATGTTGTTGTCAATGCCATGACAATGCTTAATAGGTCTATCATTGAACCGTTAAATAATTTAATGGACGATTTTTATGAAATTTATGGTGCAACAGATATTATGGTTACAAGTGCCTACCGAAGTTATAACACACAGGTTTCCCTTTTTAACCGTGAAATTGAAATTAAAGGCAGCGAAGAAGTTGCCGCACAATGGGTTGCCCGTCCCGGATACAGTGAACATCAAACGGGCTTAGTTTTTGACCTTGACTTAAATTATGCGTCGTCCAGCGGCGGTATTGATTATGACGGCAAAGGCATTTATAAATGGGTTAATGAACACTGTCAAAACTACGGTTTTATTATCCGTTATCCTGATAATAAACAGGATATTACAGGTATTGTTTATGAACCTTGGCATTTTCGCTATGTTGGTGTTCCTCATGCTGTATATATGGCTGATAACGACCTTTGTTTGGAAGAATACATTGAACTTCTGCATACTCATAGCAAGGACACGCCCTTAAAAATTACATCGGGAAATAAAACATGGTATGTTTATTCCGTTGCCGTACATGGTGAAACGGCACAAATTCCCGTTCCTGCTGACAGGGAATATACTATTTCGGGCGATAATTGCGGCAGTTTTATCGTTTGCTATGAAGAATAACAGACAAACAAAAACAGTCACCGGCAAATACCGTCAGTGACTGTTTTTATTTGAAATATCAAATTGTATTTACGGAATATCAACCGCAAAAATATCCCTACACAGTTTTTTTCCGCTGTTTGTAGCGAAAACGGATTGACACGCCTTTTGGATAGCCGCTTTACTCAAATTATCCTCATACATATTGACAATAAAATCTGCCTCTACCAAAATCTGATAGTCCATGCCGTCTATATTATCATAGGTATGGTGATGTCCTACCAAATACGCCACTCTCTCTATACATTCCGAGCCGTACCCAACCTCTGCAAGTATTGCACGAGCCAAAGGCGGACCTTCTTTTTCTTGAAGTTTGCCCGAACAAGAGCCATATTTTTCTTCTGCGGCATGAATACCAATATCATGCACAACCGCTGCCGCTTGTAATGTTTCCAAAAGATTATCGTCTGCATTTTCCCCTTTGGCAATCAAAACCGAATATGCATAGACTTTCATAAAATGCTGTATGCGTTTGGGGTCACCGCTAAAATATGCGGTCATGCGGTAAATAAGCTGATTGATTTTTTCCATAAAACCGACTTCCTTTCCAATTATATCATTGTAGGAAAAAAGTCTTACAACACTTTAAACAGCATTGAGGAATACGGCATACAATACAATTCCGTACAATATTTTTCCTCTTTGGGCTGAGCGTCATAACGCTCATATCCTTCCTGTTTTTCACCGCCGAAACGCTGCCATTCCGTATGAAGTGTCAATTCCAAAGTCGACGGCTCATCTGTCAGCAATTCATAGCTCTGTGCTTTATCGGACATATTAAAAACCGCCACAAATGCACTTTTATCTGCACATCGCCGTACAACATAAATGCACTTTTCAGTGGAATCACAGTCCAGCCACTCAAAATTTTTCGGGTCATCATCACAATGGAATGCCCGATTTTCCAAAAATACTTGGTTCAGAATTGCTATATAATCGTGAAATTGAGCGTGTTTGCTGTCACTCAGCAATTCCCACGAAATTTCCTTTTTTTCATTCCACTCCTCACGCTGTGCCAATTCATTTCCCATAAAATTCAGCATTTTTCCGGGATGTACCGCCATGTACATATATAAGGTTCTCAGCTGCTTGAATTTTTCTTCATCACTGCCGTACATTTTTTCTAAAATTGTCCCTTTACCATGAACAACCTCGTCATGTGAAAACGGCAACAAATGACGCTCATTATAAAAATATACCATAGAGAAAGTCAGTCTATGATAATTGTCTGTGCGGTCTTTCGGGTCTAACGCAAAATATTCCAAAGTATCATGCATCCAACCCAAATCCCATTTATAATCAAATCCCAAACCGCCTTCATCAACAGGTTTTGTTGTTCCCTGATACTGTGAGGAATCCTCTGCAATCAGAATAACAGACGGATACATCTTTCTCAAACCGCCGTTCATTGTCCGAATAAAAGAAACCGTTGACCCGTTGACACCACGCCGCTCGTCACCCTGCCAATAAATCAGACGGCTGACAGCGTCCATGCGTATGCCGTCAATATGAAATTCTTTAATCCAATAGTTGGCACAGGACTGCAAGAAACAGCGAACCTCTCCTCGTGAGTGCATAAAGTTGCAGCTTCCCCATTCGCTTTGTCCGACATCGGAATTTGGATATTCATACAGTGCCGAACCGTCAAACATCTTCAAACCGTAATCGTCCACAGCAAAATGAACGGGAACAAAGTCCAAAATGACACCAATATAATTCTCATGACATTTATCAATCAAATATTTCAGTTGTTCAGGTGTACCGTAACGGGCAGTCGGTGCATAAAAACCCGTATTTTGATAACCCCATGAACCGTCAAAAGGGTGTTCGGAAATCGGCATAAACTCAATATGGGTATAATGATTTTTCTTAACATACGGAACCAGCAAATCTGCCAATTCTTCATAAGTATGCCATTTATTTTCCTCAAAAGTTTTTCTCATCCACGAACCGAGATGAACTTCATAGATATTCAGTGGCAAATCATGACATACACTGCGGTATTCCAACCATGCCTCATCATTAAAGGTATAGTTATCAAGGTCCGTAATAATGGAGGCACTTGCGGGACGAAGTTCCATTTGAAATCCATAGGGGTCACAATGTTCCACACGCCGTCCGTTACAGCCATAAACAACATATTTATACTTCATGCCGACTTTGGCATTTGTCAGAAAGGCCGTAAAAAAGCCGCCCTGCTCCCTATACATATCCTGTTCCTGCCATGAATTGAAATCGCCAATAAGTTTGACATCTCTGGCTGACGGTGCGAAAACCCGAAACCGTATGCCGTCCTGTTCTTTGTTTGCACCCAAATAGGTATAGGCATCAAAAGCATTTCCGGACCAAAAATCCTGTATATTCATTTTCCCATTCCTCCGCTCTGAATTTGTTTGTCTAAATTATAAAGGATTTTCCATCAGATTTCAACGGACAATCCTTTATAAACACTAAAATTCTGGCACTTGTCACAATTTATCTAAAACCGAAATTCATGCAGTCTTTGTTCTATTTATAATCTTCAACATCAAATTTCAAATCTTTAAAATAATAGTCCCTATCCTCCTCAGTAATTGCTCTCAATACACGGCACGGATTGCCTGCCGCTACAACATTGGAGGGGATATTCTTTGTCACAACAGAACCCGCTCCGATAACAACATTATCTCCGATTGTAACATTCGGCAAAATAACGCTGTTACCGCCAACCCATACATTATTGCCGATTGTAATTGGAAAACCATATTCATAACCCGAATTTCTGGACTCAGGGTGAATAGGGTGTCCGGCTGTAAAAAGTGAAACATTCGGAGCAAAAAGCACATTGTTTCCGATTTTAACTTTTGCGACATCTAAAACCGTCAGATTATAGTTGGCATAGAAATTATCGCCGACTTCAATGTTTGTGCCATAGTCGCAGTGTAGTGGCTGTTCAATCCATATATTTTTTCCGCATACGCCCAAAAGTGTTCGGAGAATCATATCCTTTTGGTCGTCCTCATCGGGTGTCAGTTGATTATATCTGTAAATTTTTCGCCGTGTTTCCCGACGAAGTTCCACCAATTCATCATCAAAACCACGATACGGCAATCCTGCCAACATTCTTTCTTTTTGTGTCATGATTACAGCCTCCTTGACAATCAAATTTCTTGCAAAAATTTTATTATAAATCATGCACTAATACAAGTTTGATAATGCTCAAATTCAATTTATTTTTGTACAACCTTAACTTTTTCAAAAGTGGTTCGGATATTTCAAAATTCGTTTTTTCTTCTGTTAATTGTCATAAATCGCATTAAAAATCCTATTGCAACCGTCAGTTGACAAATTGTTGGCACTTGTTTATAGTGTGCAACCGCCAAAAATGCTATAATTACAACAACGGCAGAACAAAAAACCGCCGAAATACTAAACGAGGTGATTGAAATGATATTGGCCGACAAAATAATCAGGCTAAGAAAAAAGAATGGCTGGTCACAGGAAGAACTTGCCGAAAAGATGAATGTATCACGCCAAGCTGTGTCAAAATGGGAAGGTGCTCAAACCATTCCCGACCTTGGAAAGATTTTGCAGTTAAGTGAACTTTTTGGAGTAACCACCGATTATCTTGTCAAAGATGATATGGAAGATGAAGAGTTCACAAACAGCAATAATGACTCCACTGTAAAGTGCATAACGCTATCTGAGGCAAATGCGTTTTTGGAGTGGAGAAAAAAAGCGTCCGTCAGGATTGCAATAGCAACATTTTTGTGTATCCTTTCCCCTATATGTCTGCTCATTTTGGCAGCAGCATCTGAAATTCCGTCATTTAACATTTCCGAGAATTTTGCGGTAGTAATAGGGCTGATTGTTCTTTTGATGTTTGCGGCGGTTGCTGTTGGCATTTATACTTTCTGTGGTTTCCAAAACACTCCTTACAAATTTATCGAAACAGAACCTTTTGAAACCGAATATGGTGTAAAAGGTATGGTAAGAGAAAAGCAAAAAAATTATTATAACACATACATAAAGTACAATATTATTGGTACCTGCATTTGTGTTCTGTCACCGATTCCTCTGTTTATAGGTGCTTTCACTGAAAACGCTTTCTTTACCGTTATGATGCTGTCCGTTACCATGCTGATTGCGGGTATTGGTGTCATTCTCTTTATTATTGCCGGCGTTCGTCAAGCAAGCACACAGAAACTGCTCAAAGAGGGGGAGTATGCGATTAAAGAAAAAGATAAAAACAAAATAAAGGAAACAATCGGTCTTGTTTATTGGCTTGCCGCCACAGCAATTTTCCTTGCATGGAGCTTTATAACCAACGATTGGCGTTCAAGTTGGATTGTATGGCCGATAGCAGGCGTAATTTTTGCCGCTGTTATGGCAATATGTAATTTGTTTATTGATAAAAAAAGCGAATCATCAAAATGAGTCAGACAGGGGTTTCGATTTGACAGACATTCTCTAAAAAGTCATTACAAAAAATGCAGGACTTATAAGACCTGCATTTTTTGTTTTAAGGACACTTTAAATCGTCGGAAAAACAGTTGAATTATTGACCAAAAATGGTATAATAAAGAATATGACTGAAAAACTATCGGAGGTGCATTTCTATGTTGAATCACAACGGCGAAAAATACTATATTACAACCGCTATTGCCTACACATCACGCAAACCGCATATCGGCAATACCTATGAAATCGTTATGACTGATGCGATTGCCCGTTATAAAAGACTGCAAGGCTATGATGTTTTTTTCCTTACGGGTACGGACGAACATGGTCAGAAAATTGAGGAATATGCAAAAGCCGCCAATGTTACACCCAAAGAATATGTTGACAAGGTTGCGGGAGAAATTCGTGGAATTTGCGACCTGCTGAATACAACATACGATAAATTCATTCGTACAACGGACGACTACCATGAGCGTGTTGTTCAGAAAATTTTTAAGAAACTTTATGAACAGGACGATATTTATAAAGGCGAATATGAGGGTATGTACTGCACTCCATGCGAGAGTTTTTGGACGGAAACACAGTTAAAAGACGGCAAATGCCCCGACTGCGGCAGAGAAGTTAAACCCGCCAAAGAGGAGGCATATTTCCTCCGTTTGTCCAAATACCAAAAGCGTTTGGAACAGTTTATTGAGGACAACCCCGATTTCATCTATCCCGAAAGCCGCAAGAAAGAAATGCTGAATAACTTTATCAAACCGGGACTTCAAGACCTGTGTGTTTCCCGTACTTCTTTCAAGTGGGGTATTCCCGTTGACTTTGATAACAAGCATGTTGTTTATGTCTGGATTGACGCCCTTTCAAACTATATTACCGCTATTGGCTATGACCCTGACGGTTCAAGCGACCTCTATAAAAAATATTGGCCTGCTGATGCCCATATTATCGGTAAAGACATCGTGCGTTTCCACTCTATCTATTGGCCCATTATGCTTATGGCATTAGGCGAGCCATTACCCAAAAAAGTTTTTGGACACCCCTGGCTCTTGTTTGGTACGGACAAGATGAGCAAATCCCGTGGAAATGTTATCTATGCCGATGATTTGGTTAAGCTGATTGGCGTTGACGCTGTGCGTTATTATTTGCTTTCAGAAATGCCCTATACTTCGGACGGCTCTATAACATACGAAACCATTTTTGAACGCTACAATTCCGACCTTGCCAACACACTCGGCAACCTTGTCAACCGTACGGTCGCCATGTGCAACAAATATTTTGACGGTACGGTTATGAACCCATCTGCCCCTGAGGAAATTGATGAGCAACTCAAAACTTTGGCGGTTGAAACCGTTTCCAAAGTTGATAAACTTCTGGCTGAGTTTCGTGTCAGTGATGCTTTGGAGGCCATATTTGCCCTTGCAAAACGCAGCAACAAATATATTGATGAAACAACCCCGTGGATATTGGCAAAAGACGAAAGTCAAAAAGAGCGTTTAGGTACAGTGCTTTACAATCTGCTTGAAAGTATTCGTTTTATTGCCGTTTTGGTTTCCCCGTTCATGCCCGATACCGCAAAAGCCATTTTGGAGCAAATCAACTGCACCGTTTCCGACTATGACAGTCTTGAAACATTCGGACAACTGCCGAGTGGTCAAAAAGTCGGCACAGCCGTTCCGCTCTTTAACCGTTTGGACGCTGAAAAATTGCTTGCCGAAATCAAGGCTGAACAAGATGCAGCCCAAGCCGCTGAAAGAATGGAAAAGGGCAAACCCTATGAAGGTTTGGCACTGATTGGCATAGAAGATTTTGCAAAAGTTGACTTGCGTGTTGCAAGAATTACAGCTTGTGAACCTGTTAAGAAAGCCAAAAAGCTCTTAAAGCTGACTTTAAATGACGGCAACGGCGAAAGAACAGTTGCCAGCGGTATTGCTCAATATTACAAGCCCGAAGATTTAATCGGCAAGAGTATTATTCTTGTTTCTAACTTAAAACCTGCTACTTTATGCGGTGTTGAAAGCAACGGCATGATTTTAGCAGCCGACAGCGACAGTGGTGTCAAAGTCATTTTTGTAGACGGCATTGAACCCGGCAGCAAAATCCGCTGATTATGTCAAAGGACTTTGTCCCGTATCTATTCCCTTTTTAAAATTAAAACATTTTAAAAAAGTCACAGTTCATTTTAAACTGTGACTTTTTGTTTTATAATTTTTCTTTAATTTTATTGCCAACAAACAGAACATCGTTTTCCGAGAGTGTTTGATGAATACCGACAAAAAATGTTTTATCCGCCATTTCATGTGCATTAGGCTGAATTTCCGTTCCGAGAATTTCCGTAAATGCTTTTTGTTCGTTGGAAACACCGCCCATAAGCGTCCGAATTTCTATACTTTCTTGGGAAAGAATTTGCCATGCCTCTTTTATATTCATACCGTTCTCCAACTTAATCGGAAATACAAAAGCTGAACTGCCTATATTCGGCTTTTCCCAAATCCGCAAACCCGCTTTGTCTTTCAACAGGTCATACAGTAAGTCATAGTTTCTTTGACGGATTTTCTCGATTTGTTCCCAATCTTTAAGCTGCCACCGCCCAAAGCAGGCGTTCAATTCTGAAATTTCCACATTAGCACCAAGTCTTTCGTATGTAAACTGATGTCCCGGACCATTTGGAACATGGCACAAATTGCTGTCAATATGACATTTACAACTTCTTCCCCAATGCGACAGACTATCTGCCAGAATATAATCCGTTTTGCTGTTTGTAATGACTGCACCGCCGCCATAGCTTGACAAATGATGAGGATGGTAAAAGGAGAGAGTTGTTATATCACCGTATTCATCAACACTTTTGCCGTTGACTTTCATACCTAAAGTTTCGCAAGCGTCTTGGAGAACAAAACTGCCTTTGGATTTTGCAAGCGTACAGATGTTTTCAATATCACATGGAAAACCTAAAAAATGTGTAGCGGCAATAACGCTTGGTATTTCTTTTAAGGTATTCAATTTTTTGAATGACATATTAAAGGAATTTTCATCAACATCAACAATCGTCAACTGAAATCCCGCCAAAATCAATGAACTGACTGTTGTCGGAAATGTAAACGCCGACACTGCCGCCGTCATAGGTTTTCCGACCGCTTTCACCTTTTCCGCCATTGCTAATGCCGCCACAAGGTTTGCACTTGAACCCGAATTTACAAGTGTCACATACGGAAAACCAAACCGCTCTTGCAGTTCTTCGGCAAACTTATTGATATTATATCTTGAAGAAATCGACTCATTTTCAAGATATGCACCAAAACCTTTCATTGAAATATACCCTGTGCAGGGATATTTATAAACGCTCATTATTTTCTACCAGCCTTTCTTTTTGTTCTTCTGACCAAAACAGCGTCGCAATCGCTCCGTAATAGCGGAAACCTTTTTCCGTTAAATAAACAATCTCATCGGATTGTTTTATAAAATCACAACAAAACAGGTAGTCAAAAACCGCCTTATAAACTGTCAGCGGATTTTCCGACAGGATTTTTTCCATTGTATTCAGGTTAAACCGTCCATGATACATGGCAATACAAACATACTTTGCAAGGATTTCTTCTTTTGACAAAATATAATTATAACCGTTTGTTATTTCCTCCAAATCGGGCATTGTCGTTTTGTTGGTATTCTTAAAGATACCGTATGACAAGCCCTTTAAACTCATGGACTGAGCCGAAATTCCAAAACCTTTATAAGGTATGCACTGCTCCATACGATACTTTAAATAGGACGATACGCCTTTATCTTCATAAACGGAAAATGTATTTCCGCCGAAAAAGCCTTTGTAGCCCATATCCATTAAACGCTGATACATATAATTGTATTGCTGATATTGCAGTTCCCGATTAACTCTTGAAAAGTCCATTTGATTTCTGTTAAACCTTGTTTCATACAGTGTAACTTGTTCGGGACGAATAAACGCAATAGCGTCCAGTGTATTTTTAATCATGCTTTCTGTTTGGTTTGTCATGCCATACATCAAATCAATATTCAGTTTTGGAATACCGTAACTTTGTATTTTTTCCTTAATACGGCAAATATCCTCAATACGACTGTACACACGATTATTTTCGTCCATAAGTGTTCGGTCAATCGACTGCATACCTACCGATACACGCTTAAAACCATGACGGCTGATTTCCTCAATCTTTCTTTCTGTAATTGTGGAAAAACTGATTTCAATACTTTTTTCGTAATCTGAAACTTTATCAAAAACTTCCAATCGGGCGGAGATGTCTAACATTTTGCGGAAATTTTCTTCCGACAATGCTGTTGGTGTACCGCCGCCAATATCAAGTCCGTATATTCTTTTTATACGGTGTGTACTCAAAAAACGGTCAATTTGTTTTGAGAGCAAAGACAGATATTGACTTTCCGCTTCATCGTTTCCCGCAAGAAATTTTGTGTATTCGCAAAAACGACATAGATGTTTACAAAAGGGAATATGAATATAGAATGATAATTCTTCCGTATCTGCCAATATATCAGTTTCGGACTTATATTTCAAAAAAGCGTCCTTAAATATCGGGTAGGCAGTATTGCATTTTAGGTTATTGTCTGCCATTTGGAAAAATTGTTCAATATCCAACTATCACACCTCCAAAACAAATTTGATAATACGGTTACTTTTGTTCCAAAAATTTATACCGATAATATTTACTCGGACGGTGAGCGTCCCCTTCGGTGCTGTTGCCTGTTTCAACAACAAGGTCTTGAATTTTCTTGCGAAAGTTTGCCTTAAAAAGTTTTTTCCCTGACAAAGCCTCATATACCGTTTGAAGATAAGGCAAGGTAAATTCTTCATCAATCATGTGAAAAGCAACAGGTGTATATTCAACCTTGTTTTTCAAGCGTTCCAAAGCATACTTTATCATTTCGGCATGGTCAAACGCCAATTTTTCTTTCAGGCTTTCTATATTTTCAAGCGATACTTTTTGCCATTGTATTTCCGATACACGCTGACACGCCACAGGATTGATTTTGGATTTCGCCACAAGAGCGATATATGAAACGGAAATAATCCTCATTCTCGGATCTCTGTCCACTCTGCCCCATGTATAAAGCTGTTCCATATAAATATCGCTCAGTCCCGTTTCTTCTTTCAATCCTCTTTTTACGGCATCGTCAAGGGATTCATCAATTCCTACAAACACACCGGGCAAAGCATAATAATCCTTAAACGGGTGTTCTTTACGCTTAACAAGCAAAACCTCAATATCCCCTTGATTTGCTGTAAGAACGAGTAAATCTACTGCCACAGACGGTCGGTCAAATTGGTTCTTATCATAATTTTCCAAATAAACCTGTTCTTCGTCATTTCTCATGAATATATTTCCTCCGCTGTACAATTTGTAATAAAAATTGCTTTTACCAATTCCAAATATAATGTGCTGTTCGCCAACCATATTCCGCAAGAATATCTGCGGCTCTGTCACTTGGATTTTTGTCAACCCCCAAAATTTTATTGGATTGTACTGTTTTTATTGCTCTTTGTGTCGCAAAAGCATAAGCCATTAGTCGCTCATGCGGATAACGGCAATAAGTCTGCAAACTTTTTTCAAAAGGAATTTTCTTCAAAAACTCTGCAATCTCTTTTGGCGAATAACGAACCATATCAGCGTACTTTGTTTTCCAGTATGCATCACTACCGGCTGTTGCAGCAGCTGCTGCGGCTATATTCAACAACATTTCGGGCTTTAAATTTGGATTGGCAAGTGCATTTATATAAAACTCAAAAAATGCATTTCCCACCCTGTCGCCCATAAGAAAACGCCCACCGTTAGAAGTTTCGGCTATCATCATATCTATTGCTCCTGCAAAGCGTGTTCTTAATGTTGGTTCGGGTATAATCGTTTTTAAACTGTCAATCAATCCCTCCGAACATTCTCTGCCTGCCATACTGCCCAAATACGCAAACAATGATTCAAAATGAATACCTTTATCGGATTTTATGATTTGCATGAGATTTTCCAAAATTTCACGCCCTGCCAATTTTGCACCAATCATCGGGTCTGTAACTCTTTGCCTTTCCACATAGCTTATCAACGCTTTTTCTCCGTTCATTTCTCCCTGAGGTTCGGCAATTTCAGTGCGTGGTTTCATTACAAAACCTGAAATTTTATAAGGAGCATAATTTTGTAAAAAAGAAGTTTTTAAATCGTTTAAATCCATTTTGGTTTCCTCTTCTTGATTTCATTATTTTTCTTTTTTCAGTATAGAACGAACACACATAAGTGAAAAGCCTAACAAATTCTGTCCCCGCCAATTTTGCATATCCAAACGCTTTGTGTCATTCATTGACAATCCAATGCCCCATATTCTGTCATGTACGGCAC
>JBJEQG010000171.1:0-7263 GCA_051881635.1 Acutalibacteraceae bacterium | reverse complement strand
TGGAAACATATTTCAGTACAAATACAGTTGTTGAGGCGGCAACGGAAACATCTGCATCGGATTTTACTTACACTATTACTTCGTCAAATGAGGTTTCAATCAAAAAATATATTGGTTCAGCGGAAAATGTTGTTATTCCCTCAGAAATTGAAGGGTATCCGGTGACGAAAATCAGTGCGTGTGCCTTTTATAATTGCCAAACGATAAAAAATATGGTTGTTCCTGATACAGTAACCACAATAGAGCGTCAGGCGTTTATGGATTGCAGAGCTTTGGAAAGTGTTACACTATCCAAAAATATTACTCAAATTAAGGATATGCTCTTTTCCTGTTGTTCAAGTCTGAAAGAAATAACCATTCCTGACGGTGTTACAATTATAGAAGAAAGAGCTTTTGATTTTTGCAAAAGCTTGCAAAAAGTTACAATGAGCAACAGTGTACAAACGATAGGTGAATATGCTTTTACACACTGTCATGCGTTGAAAGAAATTCCTAATATAACAGGTGTTACATCTATGGGAGCGGGTGTATTTTCTAACTGTATATCGTTGACAGAAGTAACAATTCCGGGAAGTTGTTCAGTTATACCGGAGAATGCATTCCTGAGCTGCACAAATTTGTCAAAGGTTACACTTGAAGAAGGTATTACGGATATTAACAGTTATGCTTTTAAAAATACAGCCCTCAAAAGTGTTACCATTCCCGGCACAGTGACCTATTTAGGCAGAAATATATTTGAAGAATGTGGGCAGTTGGAAACCTGTATTTATTCAGAAGGAATAACAAAAATAGAGGGAATTATATTCGGTGAAGGAACATCTGTCAAATATCTTGTTCTTCCGAGCAGTTTAAATTATATTGCAGTTTGGGTTGACAAGTCGGACTTCCCCGAAGCGACCATATACGGCGTTAAAGGCAGTTATGCTGAAACTTATGCCGCAGAAAACGATATTCCGTTTGTAGAGTATAAGAGTTTGAAAAATACTTCCGTTTTGGATAAGGATACATTGACCATCGGTGAAGGTATGACTCTGAAAGCAACAGCGGAAAACGGTTTGGGAACATACGAGTATTCTATGCTTGTCAAAAACAGCTCAGACAGTGATTATACAGTTTTGAAAGATTTTGATGAAATATCAACCGTTTATTGGGAACCCTCAAAATATGGTACATATGATGTCGTTATTCAGGTTAAAGATAAGTCGAACAACATTGTTTCCAAAAACTTTTCAGTGACTGTAAACACTGTTGCGTTGAAAAATACATCAAGTGTAACGGCAACAACAGTGACTTTGGGCAGTGGTATTACATTAAAGGGCAGTGCTGAGGGCGGTACAGGCGAATATCAATATGCGATTGCGGCAAGACACAGTACGGCGTCAGGCTATACTGTTCTGAAAAATTATGACAGTACTGCAACAAAGTATTGGAAACCCTCTAAAACAGGTAAATACTATGTTGTAATCAAGGTTAAAGATACAGAGGGTACAGTTGTTTCCAAAAACTTTACCATAACAGTGTATGAACCTGTGGTCAATACATCTTCAATAAGTGCAGAAACCGTAACCATAGGCAGTGGTATTACCTTGACAGGCAGTGCAACAGGCGGTTCGGGCAAGTATCAATATGCGATTACCGCAAAGCACAGCACAGCGTCAAATTATACGGTTTTGAAGAATTACAGTACGACAGCGTCAAAATATTGGAAACCGTCCAAAACAGGCACATATGCAATACAAATCAAGGTTAAAGATACAACCACAGGCAAAATTGCCGTTAAGAACTTCACTGTAACGGTTAAAGAGGCTGAATTGAAAAACAATTCGGTTATAAGTGCGACAACAATCAACAAGGGCGATTCCATAATATTGACAGGTCAGGCAACAGGCGGTACAGCTCCTTATCAATATGCTATGGTTGTAAAACACAGCACAGCTACTTCCTGGACAACGCTTAAAACTTATAACACAACAGCAACCAAAACATGGACACCTGCCAAATCAGGAGTATATACGGTACAAATCAAGGTTAAAGACAGCACCAATAAAGTTATTACAAAAACCTTTACTTTAACTGTCAAATAAATTTCAAAACTTCAACAAAAAATCGCCTATGGCAAAAATGCCACAGGCGATTTTTAGATTGTAAAGAGAAAACGAGTGCGGTTCTATCTGAACGACACCCGTTTTTTAATTTTATAATTAAAGGTCAACCGCACCGAATTTGCGGAAACGGTTATAACGATTTTCCAAAAGTGTTTCCGTATCTAATGTCATTTTCTTTTCAAAGGTCTGAAAAATCAGATTTTTCAGACCATCAAACAGCTTGCTGTCAACATCTTTCGGTTCACGGATAATGCGTTCAATAACTCCCATGGAAAAAAGGTCTTGGGCGGTTAATTTCAAACACTCGGACGCTTCGGCAGTTTTGCTTGCGTCTTTCCAAAGGATACTTGCACAGCCTTCGGGAGAGATAACCGAATAGATTGCGTTTTCAAGCATCCATACTTCATCAGCAACCGCCAACGCTAACGCACCACCGCTTCCGCCCTCGCCAATGAGGATAGACAAAATCGGCGTTTTGAGCGTCATCATTTCCATAAGGTTTTCGGCAATCGCCTGAGCCTGTCCACGCTCCTCCGCACCGATACCGCAATATGCTCCCGAAGTGTCAACAAAGCAAATTACGGGACGATGAAATTTTTCAGCCTGTTTCATAAGTCGCAAAGATTTTCGGTATCCCTCAGGGTGAGCCGCACCGAAATTGCGTGTCATACGCTCTTGCAGGTTGCGTCCTTTTTCAAGACCGATTACTGTAACCGGTGTGCCGTTCAAATCGGCAATACCGCCTATTACGGCTTTATCATCAGCAAAACGGCGGTCACCGTGAAGTTCAAAAAAGGAGTCACCGAAAATTTTTGTAATATAATCAATCGCTGTCGGACGGTCATTGGCTCGTGCCGCCGTAACATGGTCAAATGCACTCATTTTCCGCCGCCTCCTTACAATGCAGTTTTAAAAGCTTTGATAAAGTGTTTTTCATTTCGCTGCGTGGAACAACGGCATCGACAAAACCTTTTTCAAGCAAAAATTCTGCGGATTGAAAATCTTTCGGCAGTTTTTGGCGAATGGTTTGTTCGATGACACGAGGACCGGCAAAACCAATCAAAGCGTGCGGTTCGGCAAGAATAATATCGCCCTCCATGGCAAAGCTGGCACTGACACCGCCGGTTGTCGGGTCAGTCAAAACAGTTATATATAACAAACCACTGTCGCTGTGACGCTTAACAGCACCGCTGGTTTTTGCCATTTGCATAAGGGAAAGAATACCCTCTTGCATTCTTGCACCGCCTGATACAGTAAATACAATGATTGGCATTTGATTTTCCGTAGCATACTCAAAAGCCCTTGTTATTTTTTCGCCTGTAATCGTACCCATGGAACCCATCATGAAAGATGAATCCATAACCGCCAAAACAGTATTCAATCCGTTAATTTTAGCCTTACCGCAAACAACAGATTCATTTTCACCACTGTTAATTCTTGCATTTTTCAGCTTGCGTGTGTAATCGGGGAAATCAATGATATTACGGGAGGTCAGGTCTTTATCCATTTCCTCAAAAGTGCCTTCGTCAATAATCATATCAATTCTTTGGCGTGCTTTCAGACGGAAATGATAGCCGCATTTTGTGCAGACTTTGAAGTTGTCCACCAAATCGGAGGATAAAACCATCGTTTTGCATGACGGACATTTAACCCATAATTCATCAGGAATATACGGACGGTTTTCGGCACATTCCCCTTGACTTTCAAGCTCATTCTTTGGCTTTAAAAAATTAAAAATATCCATAAGCACCTCACACCGAACATTTATTGTTTCTCAAAATTTTAAAGGTGTATGTTCAAAAAGCAAATTCAGTTTTCTTCCTGTTCTTTTTGCTTTCTCTGTTCCTCCCGTTCTGCCATAAAGGAGGTTGTATATTCGCCCGAAACAAATTTGGGGTCGGACAAAATGTCAATATGCAAGTCACGATTGTTTTCAATGCCGTTGATTGTCAGCTCACTCAAAGCCATTTTCATTTTGCGAATGGCAAGTTCACGGGAGCGGGCCTGAACAATCAGCTTGCCGACCATGGAATCATAGTACGGCGGTACGCTGTAATCCTGATAAATGGCAGTATCAAAACGAACACACGGTCCGCCCGGCACATGCAAAAATTTGATTGTGCCGCATGAAGGACGGAAGTTCAAATCGGGATTTTCGGCATTGATACGGCACTCTATGGCGTTGCCATGCATGAAAACCTTGTCCTGTGTGATGGTAAGTTTTGCACCTGATGCGATACGAATTTGCCATTGAACCAAATCCAAACCTGTAACCATTTCAGTTACGGGGTGTTCAACCTGCAAACGGGTATTCATTTCCATAAAGTAGAAATTTTTATCCTTATCCAGCAAAAATTCAACCGTTCCAGCATTTTCGTAATGAACGGCAAGTGCGGCTTTTTTTGCGGCCTCCATCATATTTTTTCGGATTTCGGGAGTGATTGCGGGAGATGGACTTTCTTCAATCAGCTTTTGATTTTTTCTTTGAACGGAACACTCACGCTCGCCCAAACAAACAACATTGCCGTATTTATCGCACAAAAGCTGCATTTCAACATGCTTTACGGGTTTTAAGTATTTTTCCATGTAAACGGCACCGTCACCAAAGGCACTCGCAGCCTCGGCAGATGCCGCATGAAACGCATTTCTGAACTCCTCTATGCAATTAACCAAACGAATACCACGACCGCCACCGCCTGAACGAGCCTTAATCAGCAGTGGGAAACCGATTTCAAGGGCTTTTTGGGCGGCTTCCTCAACATCTTCAATAATATCTGTACCGGGTGTAACGGGAACACCGGCGGCTTTCATTGTGCGGCGAGCCTCGTCCTTATCGCCCAAACGGGAAATCATTTCCGAACTCGGTCCGATAAATTCGATATTGCATTTTTCGCACAAGGATACAAATTTTGCATTTTCGGAGAGCAGACCGTAACCGGGGTGAATGGCCTGTGCTCCCGACAAAACCGCCACTTCAATGATTGCCGCCATATTCAGATAGCTGTCGGCAACCTGAGGTCCGCCGATACAATAGCTTTCGTCTGCCATGGTGACATGGAGGGCGTCCTTGTCAGCCTGTGAATATATAGCTACCGTAGAAATTCCCATTTCACGGCAGGCACGAATAATTCTTACGGCGATTTCGCCACGATTTGCAATCAGTATTTTTGAAAACACAGGATTACTCCCTTTCGATGAGGGCGAAAGCAAATTCCGCAGAAACGCAGAGTTTGCCGTCTACATAGCCTTTGCCCTCGATAAAATAAAACATACCCTTGTTGCGGAGCAGTGTACATTCAACATTGAATGTATCGCCGGGCAGTACCTTGCCCTTAAAGCGTGCGTCCTTAATATTGGCAAAAAACGGTGTGCTTACGGCGGACTTTTCCGCAATTATAACGGCACTTGTCTGAGCCATGATTTCGCAAAGAATAACGCCCGGAACAACGGGATTGCCGGGGAAGTGACCGTCTAAAAACCACTCATCGCCCGTAATATATTTTTTGCCGACGGATTGATTTTCGGAAATTTTTTCCGCCTCATCAACCAAAAGCATGGAGTTGCGGTGCGGAATAATTTTTTTCAGTTCCTCTTGGTTCATAATCGTTAAAACGCCCTTTTCGATAATTTAATTTTATTTAACCATAAACAGTGGCTGTCCGTATTCAACAACCTGTCCGTTCTCAACACAGATTTTGACGATTTCGCCGCTTTGTTCGGATTGAATTTCGTTCATCAGTTTCATGGCCTCAATCAGGCACAGAACATCGCCCTTTTTAACGGTTGAACCAACCGTAACATAAGGCTCGGAATCGGGTGAAGGTGCGGCATAAAATACACCAACCATGGGGGAAGTAATAACTTTTGCATCGGCAAAAGCACTTTCTTCCGTTTTTTCTTCCGATTTTTCTGTCGGCTCGGTATTTACGGTGGAAACGGCTGGGGCAGAAGTAATAACCTCTGTGGACATCGGCGGTATAGGTGCTGAGGTTATATAAGTGCTTTTTTCGGTACTTTGCTTAATCAAAAGCTTTTCGCCGTCACCGTTTTTGATTTCCAATTCTGTCGCTTTGGAGTCATTAAATGCTGCCAAAAGTGCTTTTATCTCATCAATAGAATACATGGTATATCACACAGCCTCTCAGATTTTTTTCAAAGCGATACAAGCGTTGTGTCCGCCAAATCCGAATGTTGTGGAGATAGCCATGTCAATCGGGGCTTCAACGGCTTTGTTCGGTGTATAATCCAAATCGCATTCCGGGTCGGGTTCAGCATAGCCAATAGTCGGAGGAATGATACCCGTATCCAGAGCAAGAGTGGCAGCAATAGCCTCAACAGCACCTGTTGCACCCAACATATGACCTGTCATGGATTTTGTTGAGCTGATATGTGCTTTATATGCTCTTTCACCAAGAGCAGCCTTAAATGCCTTTGTTTCGCCCGAATCGTTAGGCGGTGTACTTGTACCATGAGCATTGATATATAATTCCTCGTCACCTTTATATTCAGCTTCCTTCAAAGCAAGGCTGATACAGTTTGCCGCTCCAATGCCTTCCGGGTCCGGAGCTGTAATATGGTGTGCATCACAAGTATTGCCGTAACCTGTAATTTCGGCATAAATCTTGGCACCTCTTGCAACAGCGTGTTCGTATTCCTCCAAAACAAGGATACCGGCACCTTCGCCCATAACAAAGCCGTTTCTGCGTTTATCAAAGGGAACACAGGCGGTTTTTGGGTCGGGATTCAAAGTCAGTGCTTTGCAGTTTGCAAAGCCTGTGATTGCCAATGGGCTGATTGTAGCCTCACTACCGCCCGCAATAATCGCATCGGCATAACCATGTTTAATGGCGTGGAAAGCTTCACCGATAGCGTGTGTTGATGTTGCACAAGCCGTTACAACAGACAGTGTCGGACCTTTTGCCTTGTAGCGAATGGCGATTGTTCCGGCAGCCATATTGCTGATAATCATGGGAATAAAGAACGGGGAAATGCTCTTTCCCGTAAACATATTTTTGCACTGTTCGTAAAAAGTCAGGATACCGCCAACGCCTGAACCAACATAAACACCCAGGCGTGTTTCGTCAATAGTACCGATAATCTGGCTGTCTTCAACGGCTTGTGCGGCAGCAGCAACAGCGTATTGTGTATAAAGGTCATT
>JBJEQG010000170.1:0-7301 GCA_051881635.1 Acutalibacteraceae bacterium | reverse complement strand
TGGTGCGGGTAACAGGACTTGAACCTGCACCTCCTTGCGAAGACTAGCACCTGAAGCTAGCGCGTCTGCCAATTCCGCCATACCCGCATATCGTTTCTGAGTTTCTGTGGAACTCTCGACTGCCTTTATATTATAACAAAGGGATTTTATTTTGTCAAGTATTTTTTTAAATTTTTTTCAAAAAATGGGGGAATTTTATTTTATGACAAAGACATTGAAAATCGAGGACATGACTTGTCGGGCGTGTGGTAATAAAATCGAAAAAATGCTCAACTGTTTGAACGGCGTTAAAGCTGCTGTTCAATTTGATGCCAAAGAGGCTGTTTTGGAAACGGACGGCACAACCACTGATTTAGAAATACAGGCTGCCATTGAAAGTTTAGGCTATACAGTTAAGGAAATTCGATAATTTTCAAAACAAAAAAGGACGGCACAATTTCAAAAGAAATCGTACCGCCTTTCTATTTTCCTACATTATATTGCTATTATGCAGGGAAACAACATTGCATTTCAGCATTAAACTGCTCTTGTAACCTTACCTGAACGAAGGCAACGGGTGCAGACATTAACTCGTTTCGGGCTGCCATTCACGATAGCCTTAACCTTAACGACATTTGGCTTCCATGCTCTGTTTGAGCGTCTGTGTGAGTGAGAAACCTTAATACCGAAAGTAACTCCCTTACCGCAGATATCACATTTTGCCATTTCTGTGCACCTCCTAATGGTGTATGTATAGAAATACTATACATCGGAATTTTTAATCGAACAAAAGTAACTTTAAAGAAAAATTACTTCAATTCAACAGAAGCACCAACCTCTTTGAGTTTAGCTTCCATAGCCTCAGCCTCATCCTTAGAAACAGCCTCTTTGAGTGTCTTCGGAGCGTTGTCAACGAGTTCCTTAGCTTCTTTCAAGCCAAGACCTGTGATTTCACGAACAACCTTGATAACCTTAATCTTCTGGTCGCCGGCAGATGTAAGAACAACATCAAACTCTGTCTTTTCAGCAGCAGCCTCAGGAGCAGCAGCCGGACCAGCAACTGCAACAGCAGCGGCAGCGGATACACCAAATTCATCTTCAACAGCGTGTACGAGCTCAGAGAGTTCGAGAACTGTAAGACCTTTCAATTCTTCAACGATAGCAGTAACCTTTTCTGATGCCATGATTATTTACCTCCAATTAAATGAATATTCAAAAAATTATTCTGCGGCAGCTTCTTCTGTGGAAGCCTCGCCGTTTTTGTCCACAATAGCCTGTACGGCTCTTGCGAAAGATGCGATCGGTGCATTGAAAGCACCAAGAACATTTGCAAGCAATACTTCTCTGGACGGAAGTTTTGCAAGACTGCTGACTGTTGCAAGGTCGATAACCTCGCCGTCAAGATAGCCTGCCTTAACTTTGAAAGTTTCGGACTTTTCTGCATATTTGCTGAGAATACGAGCCGCAGCGACATAGTCCTCAGCACTTGTAGCGATAGCGGAAGTACCGTTCAATACTTCGTCCAAACCTTCCAAGCCTGCCTTTTCGGCAGCACGCTTAATCATTGTGTTCTTTACAACGGAATACTGTACATTAGCCTCACGAAGTTCACGGCGGAGTGCAGTATCTGTTTCTACGGTAATACCTCTGTAATCTACGATAACACCGGCAACCGAGTTTTGAATTTTGTCAGCAAGATCTGCAACGATTTGTTGCTTTGCTAATAAAGCCTTCTCACTTGGCAAAACATTTCACCTCCTTGAATTTGGCACAAAAAAACTGTGCCTTCCCTTTCCCGAGAAAGCACAGAGTAAGTACATCATAAATTACGGTACAAATTCCAATGCTCAATCTCGGCAGGCGGGAAACCCTTATGCTTTTTAAAGCACCTGCTGTCTTTGACAGAACAACATGGTTATTATATCATTTAAATTTTTGTTTGTCAAGTGTTTTTTCGATTTTTTGAAAATTTACACTTGACAGAAAGAAACGCCAAACGGTTTTTGTTTGGCGTTCTAAAAATCAATTCATCTTATGAATTAGCCGCCGAGTTTAGCGGAGTTAATTCTTACAGACGGACCCATTGTTGTTGTTACAACGCAGGATTTGATATACTGACCTTTTGCGGCAGCCGGCTTTGCCTTAACGATAGCGTCAAGAAGGGCATCAAAGTTTTCGCTAATCTTCTCAGCACCGAAAGAAGCCTTGCCAATCGGGCAGTGAATGATATTTGTCTTGTCCAGACGGTACTCAATCTTACCTGCCTTAGCCTCTTTAACAGCCTTAGCAATATCAGGTGTAACAGTACCAGCCTTCGGGTTCGGCATCAATCCACGAGGACCGAGAACCTTACCAAGACGGCCAACCAGGCCCATCATATCAGGTGTTGTGATGAGTACATCAAAGTCCATCCAACCCTCTTGCTGAATTTTCTGTGTATATTCCTCAGCACCAACAAATTCAGCACCGGCATCAATAGCCTTCTGAACATTGTCGCCCTTACAGATAGCCAATACTCTGATTTGCTTACCTGTACCGTTCGGAAGAACAATAGCACCACGAACCTGTTGGTCAGCGTGACGGCTGTCAACGCCCAACTTTACATGAACTTCTACTGTTTCATCGAACTTTGCCGTAGCTGTCTTAACGCAGAGTTCAACAGCCTCTTGCGGGTCATATAATTTTGTTCTGTCGATGAGCTTTGCCGCATCAACATATTTTTTACCGTGTTTCATTGGTTTTCCTCCCTATAAGTGGTAAAATCGGATTATTTCCTCCCACCCGGGTTGATCAATCTACTACTTCAACACCCATGCTGCGAGCTGTACCAGCAATCATGCTCATTGCGGTATCAATGTTTGCAGCGTTCAGGTCGGGCATCTTTTGCTCAGCAATCTTCTTGATCTGCTCACGGGTAATCTTAGCAACCTTTGTCTTGTTCGGTTTACCCGAACCGCTCTGAATGTTGCAAGCCTTTTTGATGAGGACAGCAGCAGGCGGAGTTTTTGTAACAAAGGTAAAGGAACGATCGGCATAAACCGTGATAACAACAGGAATAATCAAACCTGCGTCGTTCTTTGTGCGTTCATTAAATTCCTTTGTGAACGCCATGATGTTGACACCGTGTTGACCTAATGCAGGACCAACCGGCGGTGCCGGGGTTGCCTTTCCGGCAGGTATTTGCAGCTTAATAAAGCCTGTTACCTTCTGAGCCATTTTGATTTGCACCTCCAAAATTTGTGGTCAATTACGGAGCGGCATAAAAATTTTCCGCTTCCTCCCACAAGGGAACTTGTCCCTCAATAACAACGGCATAAACCGTTATTAAGCGAATAAGTTTACTCTAACGGTTCAACCTGATTGAGTTCAAGTTCAACCGGCGTTTCCCGTCCCATCATATGAATAATGACACGGACATAGTTTTCAGGAATATTAAGGCTCTCTATCACACCGACAGAGTTCTTCAAGGCAGTATCCGTGATACAAACCGTATCGCCCACCTTATAATTAACCTCAATATTACTGCTCTCAACACCCATTCTTTCCACTTCCTCATCAGACAGCGGTACGGGCTTTGAGTTCGGACCGACAAAACCGGTACACCCACGAATATTTCGCACAACATACCAGGATTCATCGTTCAGCACCATTTTTACAAGAACATAACCGGGGAAAATCTTGCGTTCTACCTCTTTGCTTTTGTTGTCCTTAATCTCGGTTACCGTTTCGGTAGGCACACGGATTTCGGAAATCAAGTTTTCCAAACCTCTGTTTTCGACAGTGGTTTTCAGGTTAGAGGCAACCTTATTTTCGTATCCCGAATAAGTATGGACAACATACCATTTTGCTTCATTGTCGTCTGGCATAAGTCTTCCCTCCGAACAATTCCGTAATTACGCAGCCGTGTTCATAACCAAACTCAGCAGAGCCATAAGACCCGTGTCAAGTCCGAAAACAACAAGACCGACAATAATCATAGCCACAAGAACAAGTCCTGTGTTTTTGAATGTAGCCTTTGGTGTAGGCCATACAATCTTTTTGATTTCGGTGATGGTATCACGGAAGAATTTAAGAACACGATTGGGCTTTTTTGGGGCTTTTTTCTTTTCGACGGTCTTTTTTTCGACATTGTCTACTTTGTCTTTTTTAGCCATTGTCCATTCTCCCTCGTTATCTTACTTTGTTTCCTTGTGCAGAGTATGCTTTTTGCAGAATCTGCAGTACTTGTTCATTTCAAGTCTGTCCGGATCGTTCTTTTTGTTTTTCATGGTGTTGTAGTTGCGTTGTTTGCACTCTGTGCAGGCTAAGGTAATTTTTACTCTCATGACGGCACCTCCCGGTATTTCGGAATAATTTAGCCTCCCTCTAAAAAGGCACAAAAAAATAACCCCTTTTGAGGTACATTTATAATATCATATTTTCTACTTTCTTGTCAAGACCTTTTTCAAAAAATTTCAAGGCAGCCTAAAATGATATGAACCAATAAAAAGAGAAGTAACTTCAAAATATGGTATAATAAACATTCTACCAAAAAAGAAGATACTTCTCATGAATATAATAACACTGGAAACGAGCTGTTTTTGAATTATAACTTTTTAAGCTGTTCTTTCAGTTCAAGCATACGATTACGGCAAGCAGTAATTTCACCTGTATATTTATTGAACCATTCAACATCAGCATCATTTGTCTTTTCTTGAAGAAGAACAGCCTGAACAAGAGCAGCCTGTGAACGGGCTCTTTTCTTTTCTATTTCCTCAATAGTTTTCTGACACTTTTTTATCTCTTTTTTGATTTTTCGCTTTTCAAACATATACATCACTCTTTCCGTCAAGTACCAAGCTTATCAATAGAATCTATTATCTTTTCAAGCTCATCATAACCCTTATCGAGATTTGCGGTTATATCGTCCATTGCCGTCCGGGATTCTTTGAGTTTTTCTTTCATCTGATCAGGATACTTCACAAGACAGTAATGAAAGGTATTTATGGTTTTCTGCTTTTCAGCACTGTAATCATCAATGAGAAAAATTAGTGTTCTGGCAGCACCTACATCTGAAAGAATCATATTGTAATGAAGTTCCAAATCTATTTTACTGTCAAGGTATGTATCTATTTCCTCACAGGCATATGTAAGATTTTCCATATACTTTTCCTTAAAAGTATGCCGTGTCTTATCCGTTTTATCAAAATATAACGCAATAAAAACACACATAGCAACTATGGCAAGAATACTCAGGACGATAGCCGTTATCATTTTTACCTTCATTATTTTTTCCTGATTCAATCTTTTTTCCCTCCCTTGTCCTGTTCATTATAATGTTCATCATAAAGCCGCTGTTTTTCCTTTTCAATAGCCTCTCTGATGAGCTTTTCTCTTTTCTGATCATATATTTTTTTCTTCTCATCATCGGATATTTTGCCGACTTTAATAATAGTCTTTAACTCATATACAGACATAATCAGTACAAGAATTATAACACCCAGTATCACAAGCTTTTTTAAAGATGTAAATGAATTAAGCCATCTCAAAAACCGCAGCTTTCCGGAATACTTTCCGATAATTTTGTCCTGAGTAACAACTTCCTCATCTGCATTTATGTTTGCATCACCCTTTGTGACAAAACTGCCGTCATCGTTGATATCTATTATGCGATGAGTGTTTGGCATTCCGTAAATAGACTTGTTTTCGGAATAAAATGTAATAATATCGCCTTTTTTAAGCTGTTCGCAGGGGATTTTTTCTACTAGAATATAATCCCCCTCATAAATAGAAGGCTCCATACTGCCCGATACGACCCTAAGAATACTTTTGCCAAAAATATCAGCAACTCTGCCATTCATACTGCTTACCATAATATAAACGGTAAATAATACACAAACGCATAGAAAAACATTACATACAACAGTCAGAATTTTTTTCAAAAGACCTTTTTTGATTTTCATATTATTTCTTCCTCAGCGAATGTCTGTTATCCCATTTATCAGCGAGATTGCGGAATTTTATGCGTAAATGTTTAAGCGAACTGCTGGAATATCTGTCATACTTATTTTCAATCGCTCTCTTTTCCGAGCGTTCACGACGAAGTCGCTCCTGTTCTTCTTCATAATATTTCTGACAGCGTTCCTCGATTTCTTTTATTCCACGCTCTACTTCGGTAAGCGGTTTTTCCTTTACAAAACCCAGCATTTTTTTGAGTTTTATGAAGTTTCTCTTAACAACAGCACTAAAATCTTTGGAGTATTCAAGATAAATCTGCTCAAACGGTTTCTGTTCGATAAAATGACGATCTCTTCTAAGACGAATAGCTCTTTCACGCTCTGCCTTTTCACGCTCAAGACGCTCTGCTTTCTCAGCTTCTATGCGTCTATGATGTTCTTCCTCTTCTCTCTCTTGTCTTTCTTTTTCTTTTCTTGACAGTTCCTCAGCAGCTTTGCGTATTTTTTCCTGTTCCTCAGCCGCTCTTTTTGCCGCAGCCTCAGCTTCAAGCCGCTCTTTTTCCAGGCGTTCCTTTTCCCGTTTTTCGGCTTCTTCTCTTTCCTGTCTTTCTCTTTCTTCCTGTTCTCTCTTTTGTCTTTCCAGCATTTCATGAAGTTGACGCTGTTGTTCCTCACGCTCACGCTGCTCCCGCTCTAAGCGTTCTTTTTCCGCCTGAATAGCAGCAAGGCGTTCCTGTTCCTGACGCTTGCGTTCTTCTTCCTGAATAAGACGAAGTTTCTCCTCCTCGATACGCTCCGCCTCAATACGCTTTCTCTCCTCCTCTGCCATAAAGAGTTCTTCTGTTTCAATAATCTTATCAAATTCATTTAATATATCGTTTGCGTCTTCGGGAAGAAATTTTGACGGTGAATATTCATTGGGTTCTTTTTCCTCAGAACTGACACCAACGGGCATATCATAATCTTCTTGCCCCATTTTATCAAATTTTCTTATTATTTTAGGGGAAACGGGTTTATTCTTCTTTGTTTTTAATTCTTCTGCACTGTTATCCCTGTCCGAGTGAAACCGCATAAGCATAAATCCGAGTGCAACAAGATTATACATATCCTGCATATAGGATTCATCGGGTTTTTGAGCAGTGTCTGAAACAGTCAGCTCATAGCCTACCTTGTCATAGCTTTCAATAAATTGCCAAAGTGTAAGACAAGCTTTCAGGTCAACATTTTTCATAATGGCATTTGTTCGCATAACAGGCGGACGGATATAAGCACTGCCCATCTTCATACAGAAATGTGAACCCTTATAGCTTTCAATGGTTTCCTTGATTTTTTTTATTCTGTCCCATGTGGTAGCACCGCTCTCATCGACTGTTTCAAGGCTGTCAA
>JBJEQG010000169.1:0-7347 GCA_051881635.1 Acutalibacteraceae bacterium | reverse complement strand
TTCCGTGCCGAATTTGTTAAAAGGATTTTCGATTGAAAATTTAAGGGGCGTTTGCTATAATAAAACAATCGAGATGTGGAAAGAATAAGGAGTGAGGATTTGTGAAAAAGGTGTTGATTGGCACGACAAACCCGTCAAAAATACGGCGGTTTAGTACACTTTTGAAAGAATATGATGTTGAATTTTGCACGCTGAAAGATTTGGGCATTGATACCGAACCGAATGAAACGGGAACAACCCCCGAAGAAAATGCCGCTCTGAAAGCCGCTTATTACGGACAGTTTTTCGATTTGGTTATATGTAATGACAGCGGATTGTTTTTTGAGGGCTTGCCGCTTGATGATAAAAGACAGCCGGGACTGAAAATCAGAAGTCCACTGGAAAAACGCTTAAACGATGAGGAAATGATTGAATATTACAGTCAGCTTGTTCATTCTTTGGGCGGAAAATGCACAGCGTATTATCTTGACGGCTATGCGGTGTATAATCATGGCAAAACCTTTTCTTTTATGATGTACAATATGACCGCTGCGTTTGATATGGTTGACTGTCCGTCCGAAAAACGGCATGAGGGTTGGCCTTTGGATGCATTGTCCGTAGACAAACAGACGGGATTGTATTTTACGGATAAAGAATATATGGCGTCTGACGAAGAAAAAGACGAGATTATTCGTGGAGAATATCGCAAAAAGGTTTCGTCTTTTTTGGCTGAACATTTAGGTATTGAATTAACATAAGTTCGCCATTTTTAAAAAAATCACTTTACTTTTTACTTCAACAGTGGTATAATAAACAAGTCTTAGGCCCAATCACGGTTTGGGGTGTAAACCGATACGGTATTCCACAGTCCCTTTACTGTGACGGCGGTGTTTTTCATACCGCTTGGGTTAATATTTGAAAGGTGGAAATAAAATGCTTAAAGAAGAAAAAGAAGCTATCATCAAAGAGTATGCTACAAAAGAGGGCGACACAGGTTCTCCTGAGGTTCAAATCGCATTGCTCACAAAGAGAATTAACGATTTGACAGAGCATCTCAAAACACACAAAAAGGATCACCATTCCAGAAGAGGTCTTTTGAAAATGGTTGGTAAGAGAAGAAACCTCCTCAACTACCTCATCAAAGTTGACATTGAGCGTTATCGTTCAATCATCGAAAGACTTGGTATCCGTAAATAATTCTTTGGTTGCATTGCGGGGCAGTTTGTTTATACAGGCTGCCCCATATTTGCAATATTAACAAATCGGCTTTTTTGGATTTTAGCAGTGAAACGGGAAAACTAAAACAATACGGTTAATGTTCCGCCGACAGCATAACGCTGTGTTTTTCGGTTTTATTGCTAAACCAAAAGGGCTGAACATCATTTATTATTGGAGGAAACAAGAAAATGTTTGAAAATTACAAAGTTTTTGAAACTGAATTTGCAGGCCGTCCTTTGGTTATCGAAACAGGCAAAATGACACAGCTCGCCAACGGTGCCTGTCTTGTCCGTTACGGCGAAACCGTTGTTCATGTTGCCGTAACCGCCGCACCAAAGCCAAGAGATGGCGTTGACTTTTTCCCGCTTTCCGTTGACTTTGAGGAAAAAATGTATGCTGTCGGCAAAATCCCCGGCTCATTCATCAAGAGAGAGGGCAGACCAAGCGACAAGGCAATTTTGGTTTCCAGAGTTATTGACCGTCCGATTCGTCCTTTGTTTCCGAAGGATATGCGTAACGATGTTTCCGTTGTTTGTACTGTTATGTCCGTAGACCCCGACTGTCAGCCTGAAATTGCGGCTATGGTCGGAACTTCCATTGCACTGAGCATTTCGGATATTCCGTGGAACGGTCCGATTTCAAGCGTTTCCGTTGGTTTGGTTGACGGTGAATTTGTAATCAACCCCACAAAGGAACAGCGTGAAAAATCCCGTATGGCGGTTACGGTTGCGTCCACAGACAGCCGTATTGCCATGATTGAGGCGGGTGCGGATATTATTCCCGATGATGTTATGTATAACGGCATTATGGCAGGTCATAACGCCAACCAGCACATCATTGAGTTTATCAAGGGTATTCAGAGCGAAATTGGCAAGCCGAAATTTGAATATCCGAGTAATGAACCCGACCACGATATGTTCGAGGCTATCAAGGAATTTGCCGTTGAGGATATTAAGGTTGCTTTGGACACAGATGACAAGAAAGTCAGAGATGAACGCCTGAAACCGATTTATGAGGCGGTTCATGCCAAATTTGACGAGATTTATCCCGAACAGGAAGCGAAAATTGACGAGTGCCTGTATAAGACGCAAAAGTTTATCGTCCGCCGTTGGCTGTTGGACGAGCAAAAGCGTGTAGACGGCAGAAAAATGGATCAAATGCGTCCGTTGGCGTCTGAGGTTGGCGTTTTGCCCCGTGTTCATGGCTCAGGCTTGTTCACAAGAGGTCAGACACAGGTTTTGTCCGTTGCAACACTCGGTCCCGTAAGCGACCAACAGGTTTTGGACGGCATTGACGATGAGGAAACAAAGCGTTATATTCATCACTATAATTTCCCGTCATATTCCGTTGGCGAAACAAAACCGTCAAGAGGTCCGGGACGCCGTGAAATCGGTCATGGTGCATTGGCTGAAAGAGCTTTGACACCGGTTATCCCGTCAGTTGAGGAATTTCCGTATGCAATTCGTGTTGTATCCGAAATTCTTTCCTCAAACGGTTCAACCTCACAGGGTTCAATCTGCGGTTCAACTTTGGCATTGATGGATGCCGGTGTTCCGATTAAAGCCCCTGTTGCCGGTATTTCATGCGGTTTGATTACTGAGGGCGAGCGTTGGATGACTATGGTTGACATTCAGGGCTTGGAAGATTTCTTTGGTGATATGGACTTCAAGGTTGCGGGTACGCATGAGGGTATCACAGCAATTCAAATGGACTTGAAGATTAGCGGTTTGACACCCGATATGGTCAAAGAGGCTCTTTATAAAACACACAAAGCCCGTGACTATATCCTTGATGAAATTATGCTGAAAGCCATTCCCGAGCCACGCAAAGAGCTTTCCAAATATGCTCCGAAAATGCTTTCCACAACAATTCCCGTTGATAAAATCCGTGAGGTTATCGGTTCGGGCGGCAAAGTTATTCAAAAGATTTGTGCCGAGTGCGATGTTAAAATTGACATCGAGGAGGACGGTCATGTATTCATCAGCGGTATTGATGCAAACAACTGTAACCGTGCCTTGACAATCGTTGACACAATCGTAAGAGATCCCGAACCAGGTACGATTTACAAAGGTCGTGTTACACGCATTATGGATTTCGGTGCATTTGTTGAGATTGCTCCCGGCAAAGAGGGCTTGTGCCATATTTCCCAGCTTGATGTCAAGAGAACTGAGAAAGTTACCGATGTTGTCAATGTTGACGATGTTATCATGGTCAAAGTTCTTGAAATTGATGACAAAGGTCGTTTGAATCTTTCCCGCCGTGAGGCACTTATTGAAGTTGAGGGTTTAGTTCCCGAAAATACCGTAGCTCCACGCACACCTCGTGAGAACGCTCCCCGTCGCAACAACAACAACTTCCGCCATTAAGTCAGTCAGGGGCTTTGCCCCCGAACCCCTACAAGGGCGTTGCCCTTGACCCACCAAAGGGGCGGCGAGCCGCCGCTGGCAAAAGTCCCTTTGGAAACCCGTCTTTTTGGGGAAATAAATTATAAATAAAACCGCCAAAGGCTTGTATCAAAGTCCTTTGGCGGTTTTTGTTATGTGCAATATTAAATATAGCGTTAGTCTTTCCGTCTGAATTTCTTTATTATATGTTTAATACTTGAAATGACGGGTTTCAAAACGGGAATTTGCCGGTGATGTGCTGTCCCTTTTTGAGAATTGGGGGCTGTTGCCTGCGGCGGCTCGCCGCCCCCAATATTCAGTTTGAGAGTTTGTAATAGAGGTCAGCGTATTTGCGGGCGGAATTTGTCCATGAGAAGTCGGAACGCATACCATGCTCGGCTAAGTCATTCCATGCTCTGCGGTTGTTGAAGTAAACGCTCTTTGCATAGTTGATAACATGGAGCATTTCGTCAGCATTATAGTTGGCAAATGTAAAGCCTGTGCCTGTGTTGATGTATTCGTTATAAGCGGCAACCGTATCACGCAAACCGCCTGTTTCACGAACAATCGGAACTGTACCGTAACGGAGGGCGATTAACTGTGTTAAACCGCAAGGCTCAAAACGGGAGGGCATGAGAATTGCATCAGCAGCGGCATAAAGTTTGTGGGCTCTGTTGTCACTATAAAAAATGTTGGCGGAAACACGGTCCTTGCGTGTCCATTCATAGTGGCGGAAAAGTCTTTCGTAACGGTCATCGCCTGTGCCGAGAACAACAAACTGTGTATGGTCGTCAATGATACGGTCAAGCACCCAGCTTACAAGGTCAAGTCCCTTTTGGTCGGTCAAACGGGAGATAATCGCAATCATAAACTTGTTGTCATCAACGGGCAAGCCTAATTCACGCTGAATACCACGCTTGTTCAGGACTTTCTTTTCACGGAAGTTATCAACATTATAATTCTCGAAAATCTGAATGTCGTGTTCGGGGTTATAAACATTGTAGTCAATGCCATTGACAATACCTCTGAGAACAGGGGCTTTCCGACGCATAACGCCGTCCAAACCTTCGCCGTAATAAGGAGTTTGAATTTCGCCGGCATAGCTGTCACTAACGGTTGTTACGGCATCGGCATAAACGATACCGCCTTTGAGCATATTTGCGTCACGCTTGTATTCCATGATTTCGGGCTTGAATACATAGTCGGGGAGGTTGGTAAGGTATTTGAAAGTCTTAATATCCCAAATGCCTTGGAATTTAAGGTTGTGGATTGTCATAACAACCTTTGTACCCCAGAAGAAACCGTTGTTATTATAGACTGTGCGGAGATAAACGGGAACAAGACCCGCCTGCCAGTCGTGACAATGGATAACATCAGGTTTGAAACCGATTACGGGGAGAATAGCCAAAGCGGCTTTGCTGAAATAGCAGAACTTTTCAATATCCCAACGAATGTCACCATAAGGGGTGTCACCGCCAAAATACTGTTCGTTGTCGATGAAGTAGTATTTGATGCCCTCAAATTCATACATCATGATACCAACATAAACATGGGAATATTTTTTACCCAAGTCCATATAGAAACTATGTACATACTGGAATTTACTTCTGTATTCCCACGGAATGCACATATATTTCGGAATGACAACACGAACATCAAATTCTTTTTTGTTGAACATCTTAGGCAGGGAAGCAACAACATCAGCCAAACCGCCTGTTTTGATGAAAGGGTAACATTCGGAAGCGACAAACAGAATATTTTTCATCGGTCTTCTCCATTTCTATATTTATTTTTGCACAACCTGTGCTTTCACTTCCTATTATAAGATATAATTTTCAAAACATCAATACATAGGAGCGACGAAAAAAAAATTTTTCCTTTTGTACATATTGTTTTATACGGTTTATAACTTTTGTACAAACGCATAAAACGGGAAGTTCTGTCAATAATAACCGTAACAATGATAAAACGGGGGACATCTCATTATGCAGTACAGTAAAGTTGAAATCTGCGGTGTGAATACTTCAAAAATTAAGGTTTTGTCTGAGGAGGAAAAACAGGCACTGTTTTATAAAATGAAAAACGGTACGCCTGAGGAACGCAAAAAAGCAAGAGATGAGATGATACAGGGCAATCTTCGTTTGGTTTTGAGCGTCATACAACGCTTTACAAACAGGGGCGAAAATCCCGATGATTTATTTCAGGTCGGCTGTATCGGCTTGATTAAGGCGATAGATAACTTTAACTGCGAAAGGGAGGTTAAATTTTCAACCTATGGTGTACCCATGATTATTGGGGAAGTTCGGCGGCATTTGCGTGATTACAATACGCTCCGTGTCAGCCGTTCTTTGCGTGACACCGCCTATCGTGCCATGCAGATTAAGGAACGCCTTACAAACGAAAAAAACCGTGAACCCTCAATCGAGGAAATCGCAAAAGAACTGAACCTCCCGAAAGAAAATGTTGTCATGGCTTTGGAGGCGATTGTAGAGCCTGTTTCCCTCTATGAGCCTGTTTTTTCGGACGGAACGGACACAATCTTTGTTATGGACCAAGTGGGTGACAGCCATGACGATAACCGTTGGCTGGACGAAATTGCACTCAAAGAGGCGATTAACAGCCTGTCCGAGCGTGAAAGACGCATATTGTCTTTGCGTTTTTTTAACGGCAAAACACAAATGGAAGTCGCAGACGCAATAGGTATCAGTCAGGCACAGGTTTCCCGTTTGGAAAAGGGAGCGTTGGAGAAAATTAAAAAAGAAATTTGAGGAAACTTTGTGTTTTGTTCAAAATCTCATAAAAATGTATTGACAAATGGAATTTTATAGTATATTATATAATAAATTCGCAGATTGCGAAGAAAATTTAAAACCAAACAATCGTTCCGAAAAAAATGAAGGGGTTTCGGAGCGGTTGAAAACAAAGAAACATAAATCCTTAGTAATCATCTTGAAGCAGAAGGGGGCTTTTGAGATATTAAAAAGGATTTGTGTTTTTTTATGCCCATTTTTAGAGTAAAAGTAAATATCTATATTTTTATAGCTTCTTATAGGAATTTTTCTATCAATTTTGTTAAAAAATTTCTTGACAATAAAAGGCATTAGTGGTATTATTATAAAAAATTAAAGCGTATTCAATAAAATTATATATAATATCCTTAAAAAAACAGGAAATTGTATTTATTGAAGTCGTTTCATGCTGTACTTAATAGGGTTTGCAAATACCCTTGTGAATAAAAAGGAAAGAAGGAAAGACTATGAAAAAATTTACATCAGCGGCAACGGCTGTCATTATGGCGGCACTTTTGACAGCAAGCTGCATGACCGCTGCATTTGCGGCAGAGCCAAGTGTAAATGACATTGATGCTGATCGGACAGGCTCGGTAACACTTTACAAGTATGATTCAAGCAAGGTTGTTCGAGATGAAAACGGTAATGTTATAACAGGAACAGGCGGTGCCGCTTTGGCAGGCGAACCTGTTAAAGATGCGGGTTTCTCATTCTATAAGATTTTGTCTTATGACTCAACAAACGGCTATCAGTTAACAGACCTCGCAAAAAAGGCTATTGAGAAGTATAACGGAACTGCGACTACACCGATAGACCTCGACGAGGTTATCGACAGCATTGTTGTTAAGGAAAGTGAAACAGCAGGCGAGGACGGCTATGCGACATACGGCACAACAACCACGCTTGAAAATTTGATTGCGATTTTCCAAGCCTATATCAACGCTAACAGTGTTTCTCCGACAAAAGCAGAAGTACGA
>JBJEQG010000168.1:0-7461 GCA_051881635.1 Acutalibacteraceae bacterium | reverse complement strand
TTCCATGATACCGAATATTTTTTCAATATTCGGTTCCCGTATCTATACGAGTAATTTTGACGGCCTGCCGATTTTGGGTATGAGGAATGTACCTCTGGACAGTACATTTAATGCTTTTATTAAGCGGTTATGTGATATTGTGATTTCCGCACTGATGTTGATTATCCTTTCACCACTAATGGCAGTTATAGCGATTATTATTAAGGTGACGACACATGGAAAAGTTATTTTTAAGCAGGAACGTGTCGGATTGGGGCGGCGGCCTTTTATGATGTATAAATTTTGTTCCATGCGGGAGGAAACCGAAAATGATAAGACGATGACACAGAAAAACGATACCCGATGTACACCGTTTGGAAGGTTTATTCGGCGGTTCAGCATTGACGAGTTACCGCAACTTTGGAATGTTTTGCGTGGAGATATGTCGCTTGTCGGTCCAAGACCTGAAATTCCGTATTATGTGAACCAGTTTAAAGACTCTGTACCTTACTATATGATTAAGCACTATGTCAGACCCGGCATAACGGGCTGGGCTCAGGTGAATGGTCTGCGGGGCAGCGGAACTTCTATCGAAAAAAGGATTGAATACGATATTTACTATATAGAAAATTGGTCTTTGGGATTGGATATAAAAATTTTATTTATGACTTTGTTTAAAGGGATTTTCTCCAAAAACGCATATTAAAAATCGGGTTGCAGAAATAGTTAGGAGTGTGTTGATATTTGGGTTTTTATATTATAAATGAAGTTTTGCTTTTGGTGTGGGCGGCATTGTTATGTTGGTACAAGCCAAACGATAAGAAAAATCAAATTTTTATTGTTTTATCATTTACGCAACTTTTGCTTGTGGCTATTCTTAGGCTTCATATCGGAAACGACTATGATATGTATGCCAACGGCTTTTATCAGATGTCTTTACAGGACTTTTGGAGTATGAAATATGAAGATTGGGAAATAGGCTTTGTATTTTTTACAAAAGTTATGACACGCATTATACCAAACTATATTATTTACATGGGTGTTTTGTCGGTGATATGTATTTTGCCGGTGGGAATTTATATTTATAAATACTCAAAAATGCCATGGGTATCGGTACTGTTGTATTTCAATATGTTTATTTTCTTTATGGAAATGAACTTTGTGCGTCAGGCGATTGCTTTGGTATTCGTTATGTGGGCATGGCATTTCTTCAAAGAAAACAGATTTATTCCGTTTACCGTTTTAATTTTGATTGGTTCGTTGTTCCACCAAACAATTTTAATTTTCTTCATCATTTATTTCTGGGTGAAAATGAAGCCGGGTGTAAAAGCCCTTTTGGCTTATGGTTATCTTTTGCTGTGTTTTTATATTGCCTCAGGCGGTTTGTTTAATTTGATTACCCAATTTTTCCACGAAGAATATAATCAGTCGTTTTTTATTACAACAGGCGTATCATTTATGTATTGTTTACTTCCCGTTGTGATTGCTCTGTTAGGTTTCTTCCTCTATAAAACGCAAACTATTGAGCCGACTCGTGAAAATCGCTATTTGGTTAATTTGAGTTTGCTGAACGCATTTATTATGATTACGATGTCCCGCCATGCGATTATTGAGCGTTTGTCCTATTATACATTGATTTTTGTTATTCTTTTGGTACCGGTTATGATTTCTTCTTTGAAGAAAAACGGCATTCGTATTACAACAGGAGAAAAAACGCTGGATTGGACTTCGGAAAAACAAAAGACGGTTTTGTCGGTAAGTGTGTGCAGCTGTATTTTGTTTATTTCGGCAGTTATCTTTATTTATGGTTTAATGCACCATGCCCACGGCGTAATTCCTTATGAAAGTATTGTGCCTTTTTTGAATTTTGAGGTTGCGTAATATTTTTAAATGGTAATTTAAACATTAAATAAGACAATAATGTAGTAAAAATACATAAAATTATCTTTTTAAATGTATTTCAAATTTTATGACTGTATTTATTTAAAGGTATTGATTTATGGTTACAGATATGTTACAATAGGGTTGTTCAAAAATAAAACCTCAATAATTTGAGAAAGGAATGTATGTTTTATGAGAAAGATGAAAAAAGCTCTTGTAGTTTTGGCTGCTGCGGTAGCTGCTTTGACAATGACAACAACAGCTTTTGCTGCTGACTTGGGCGATTCTGATAGCAGCAAAGGTGATCTTCCTGTTTCCACAGGTGATAATGGTGTAACAACAGCTGCTGTTTTGGGCGGCGTTGCTCTTGCTTCTGTTGCTACTGTTGCTATCGCTGTAAAGTCAAAGAAAGCATCTAAATAATTTGTTTGATCATAGTACATATAAAGTTCCCAAATTTTTGTTTGGGGACTTTTTTCTTTTTCGTTAAAAAAATATTACTTGTTTATGGAAAATTGTATATTTATCCAAAATATTTATAAATAAGACTGTACTTTTGAAGAATTTTCCTGTATAATAAAGATGTCGAAAAATTTTTAACGAGGTGATAATATGCCAAAAGACGATATTATTTTAATTGCAACTGCTTCCGAAAAAAATCGGTCTTTTTTGAGCACACTTTTTGATAATGAATATAAAGTTATGTATACCTCCGAATTGACAAAAGCCATTCATATTTTTAATGACCATGCCGAAAATATTGTTGCTGTCTTTTTGGGTTATGAAATGTGTACAGATTTCATTTCTTTTTTGGAAACCCGTAAGGAACTGAACCAATTTCCTGTTCTTCTTCTCTATGAGGAAGAAAATACGCATGACGGTCGCTTTTATTATTCAATCAAAAATCATATTATTACTGACAGTATTTGCCTTCCGCTGAATCCCTATGCTATAAAACGCCGATTGGAAAATCTAATAGAATATTTTCAGCAAAAAAAATCTTTGGAGGAACTTGTGCGTTCCCAAACGGAACATATTTTGGAACAAAATAACCGTTTGCGTCAGCAACAGGAGAAGATTACCAATATCAATAATGATATGCTGGAAACACTCAGCACTATTATTGAATATCGTGATGTTGAGTCAGGTAAACATATTTTCCGAATTAGAAAATTTACGGAAATATTGCTCAGAGCAGTTGCAAAGCTTTATCCGGAAGAACAATTGACGGAGGAAAAAATTCGCCTGATTTCCTCAGCTTCTGCAATGCATGATGTAGGTAAAATCGCAATTCCCGACTCTATTCTTCTCAGTCCCAAGCGTTTGACCTCCGATGAGTTTAAACTGATGAAAACACATACTACTAAGGGTTGTGAGATTTTAGAGTCGATTGATAATATCGAACACAACGAATATTATACTTATTGTTATCAAATCTGCCGATATCACCATGAAAAATGGGACGGTATGGGATACCCTGACGGTTTGAGTGGAGATGAAATTCCGCTTTGTGCCCAAGTGGTTTCCGTTGCCGATTGCTATGATGCCCTCACAAGCAAACGCCCATACAAGCAGGCTTATTCCCACGAAAAAGCAGTAGATATGATTCGTTCGGGAGCGTGTGGCTCTTTTTCCGAAAAAATGATGGAGTGTTTTTCCACTGTATTGCCACAGTTTAAGGAATGGGCGGAACGCTATGCCGACGGACAACCCAAATCTGACAAAAATCCTGACGAAGAAGCCGAGCCAGCTTCGGTTGATGCTTTCTATGCCAAGATGAGCCGTAATGACCTTATTGCCGCATTGGAGCATCAAAAACAGGTTGGTAGAGAAACTCACAAACGGGATTGTGATATTATTTACCGTATCAGCGACCTTGTGTTTGAGTGTAATCTCAAACACGATAATTTCTATGACCGCAAAGATAACTGGACACAGTTTTTTGAATACTGCCCCAAAAATTATATGGACGCCTTAGCTCAGCTTATGGAATATTGTCATTACAGTGACCGCCAAAGTTTTTTGGAAACTTTCCGTATGGAAAATCTGTATCGTGTAGTGGCGAACAACCAAAAAAGAATAACATTGGATTGCCGTATGAAGTTATATGATAATGAGTATAAATGGGTGCATTGTACGGTTCTGCCATTTTGGAACGAAAATGAAAAGAAAATTCAGCAGATTATCTTTACAGGCTTGATTTTTGCGTCAGATACAGTTATATTCCAAGACCGTATTTCCGAGCAGTGCGAACCAATAACGGGATTGTGGAATATGGCATATATGGACAATCTTGTTAACGATTATCTTGAACATAGCGGCAAAAACGGTACGCATGCCGTTCTTTATATCAGTATAGATAATTTCAAAAAAATCAATATGATGACGGGCGAAAAAATCTACAAAAAACTTTTGAATGATATTGCCGCCATAATCCGTAAAAATGCCATATTTAACATTATTCTCGGCAAGGGACACGCAGATAATTTTGTTGCCTTTGTCAAGGACTGTCCCGACAAAATAGAGTTGATTTCCGCTGTGGAATATCTCTATCATTCTCTCAAAAGAACTTACACATACGGCGATATTGAAACCCCCTGTTTGTCTTTGAGTATCGGTATTGCTCTTTATCCGACAGACGGCTCTAATTTTGCCGAGCTGTCCGAAAATGCCGGCTGTGCCGCCGAATATGCCGGTCATAACGGAAGCAATATGTATCTGTTTTATACACCATATATAAAATCCTCATGGAATTTGGAACTATATTCCGCTATGGTTCCCGAAAATGAAACCGTACAATTTGTGGACTATCATGGAATTTTCTGTCCGATTGTCAATATCCGTACACAGCAGCTTGACAGTTATGAGCTTTATGAAGTCCCAAGTGATTTCAGCTTTGATGAAGTCTATGGTTCTTTGGAGGATATATATGATATATCGCTCCGTTCAGATAAAGCAATGAACCTGAGCATACATACACTCAAAAACCTTATCCGTTATTTGCATGAGGTAGAACAAAAAGGCTATACCTTGCCGCCAATTTCACTCTACACAATTTTCTTTGCCCATGACAGTACGGATACAACAAATATTCTTTCCGCTATGGGAGAAATACTTAACAAATATCCATTACTTTCCAAAGATGTTTGTTTGTATTTGCCGCAGGATTTGTTTGCCATTCTGAGTTTAAAAGATATTGTTGCCTTTGTTGAGGGATTGCGTGCATTAAATTTTAAAGTTGGTGTTTTCTGCTTTGGTATGAATACAATCAATATCAAATGCCTGACAGACCGTTTGTTTGACTGTGTAGTATTCTCAGAAAATTTTGTAAGCGATATTGCGAATGGTGTTTATCCCATTGAACTTTTGACTTATCTGATTGAATACTTCTCCAAACTTGGCACAAAATCTTATCTTCCTGAACGCACACCAATGGAATTGATTACAATTCTTGCTGAAAAAACCGATATTGAATTTTTCATTCATGCAAAACCATATTTGGATAAAGAGCAATTCCTTTCCATGCTATGCCATGAAACAACTATTCCGCTTTATCCGATTTTAGAACATACACGCAGCGAAATTGTTTTGGCAAAGGATATGTACAATGAAATTCTCGAAAAAACACACTGTGTCATTTTTGAATGGAATCCCACAACCGATGCGGTACGCTTTTCCGAGTCATACGAAAAGATTTATCATGCGAAACCTATGACCAAAAACTTCCTTTTCGCTGCACAAAGCAGTATTAAAATCCATAAAGATGACCGTAAGTCTTTTGTTGAAAAATTGATTTCCGCCAAAGAGGGCAACGCTTGCAACGAAACTTTAGTTCGTTTCCGCATGGGAACACAAAAAGACCAATTTCGTTTGAATAAAGTCAAATTAGTGCCTGTCAAGAACGATGCTGGTCTGACAACAAAGGTTATCGGCATTATGATGGACATCAGCGAAGAAAAAGTAGGGGACGCACATGATAAAAAAGACCGTGTGACCACACTTTATAGCCGTCAGGGTGCTGAAAAACGCATTAAAGTTTTCCTTAACTGCGAAGGTATCAACGCTGTTCATGCAATGTTTGCTTTGGAAATTGAAAATATCAGAAAGGTTTCCGAACTTTTAGGCACAATTTTTTATGAGGCTGTATTGAAAGAAAATGCTCTCAAAATCAAAGAAATTTTCCGTGACTCCGATATTATCGGACGCATGGACGGTGGTGTTTTCATTATCTTCTTAAAAAATATTCATAGCCCTGATGTTCTTAAAATAAAGGCTCAAAATATTTGCGAGATTTTGAAAAACAGCTATCAATTTAATAAGCAGAATATTGATATTTCCGCCTGTGTCGGTGTTTCTGTTTATCCCACTGACGGTACAACCTATGAGGAACTTTATAACCATGCCATCAATGCTCTTTCCAAAGCAAAACACAACAAAAACAAATGGCAAATGTTCAATCCCGATACAAGCAGTGAAACGCCCGATATTATAAAATAAAAAAATTGCCTTCTCTTGTTTTATAGAGAAGGCAATTTTTTCTATATTTAAAAACAATAAGAGCCGCCCCTTGCGGACGGCTCTTTATAAGTATTTGTTGTTAATTATTTGATGATACGGATTTTACCGACAATCGGCAACTCCTTTGCACGACCTTGAATAGCATAAACAAGGTTCATAACCCACAGGAACAAAGCAGAACCATAGCAAACAATGCCAAAAATAACATTGAAAATAACAGCGACAGCATTTGGGTGATAAGCGTAAGTATAGCCATAGAAAGTTTCTTTTATCGGCGGGAAAATAGCATTAACAATAAGGGACAGAATAGCGAAAACAATACCTAATCCCGCATTGGTAATCAATACCCACAGACTTTGGTTTGCTTTAAAGCGGTTGTAAACAGAAGAACCGTTTGCACAAAGCGGAACAAAGAACAAAATCCAGAAACAGGAAATAATGCCAACAGTCTTGTTAGCGGCAACATCTTGCGGGTCCATTTGATATTCTGTTGTGCCGAAAAGAAGTTGTTTAACTTTATCCATAAAACTGCCTTGATTCGGTGTACCATAAGGAGTACCCATAGGCGGAACACCCTGAGCATTGTAACCGCCCTGCTGAGCGTTGTTAGGCTGTTGGTAAGCATTCTGTTGCTGATAAGCACCGTTCTGCTGTTGGTAGGCAGCGTTTTGCGGTTGACCGGCATAAGTCGGTACGGTGTTTTCTGCACCGCATGAAGCACAGAAACGGCTGTCATCTTCAAGCTGTGCACCACATTTGCTACAAAATCTCATAGACTTTTCCTCCAAAATATAAATTCCAAATAACCAAACTATATTCATTGTACTTTAAAAAAATTTGTATGTCAAGCGATAATACTAATTTTCCCTATTATTTCCAAAATAAATATTTATTTCAAGTCTTATTTTGACACTTATTCTATAAAAAAATTTCGGAATTTTTTTCAAAAACCCTTGACTTTTTAAGTTCCAAGTGGTATTATATATAAGCACTCGGAAATGAGTATGCGTTTGTAGCTCAGCTGGATAGAGTGACTGGCTACGAACCAGTAGGTCGGGGGTTCGAGTCCCTCCAAGCGCGCCA
>JBJEQG010000167.1:0-7555 GCA_051881635.1 Acutalibacteraceae bacterium | reverse complement strand
CAAATAAATTGTACAGCGACTGAATAAGATAAGAATTGAAACGAAAAAAATGTTATGATATAATTGATTGTTAGATTGAGATTAAAAAATGAGGGATTGTTTATGGATACAAGAGAAGATTTAAGAAATGTTGCCATTATCGCCCATGTTGACCACGGCAAAACAACTTTGGTTGACCAGCTTTTGAAACAAAGCGGTATATTCCGTGTAAATGAGGCTGTTGCTGAGCGTGTTATGGACTCCAATGACTTGGAGCGTGAAAGAGGTATTACCATTCTTTCAAAAAATACTGCCGTTATGTACAACGGTACAAAAATCAATATCGTTGATACTCCCGGACACGCCGATTTCGGTGGTGAAGTTGAGCGTATTCTGATGATGGTTGATGGTGTTTTGTTGTTGGTAGATGCTTTTGAAGGTTGTATGCCGCAAACCCGATTTGTTCTCAAAAAGGCTCTCGGTTTGGGTAAGAAACCTGTTGTTGTTGTTAACAAAATAGACCGTCCCGGTGCAAGACCTGAGGAGGTTGTTGATGAAGTCCTTGATTTGTTCATCGAGTTGGGTGCTGATGAGGACCAGTTGGAATTTCCTGTCATTTATGCTTCTGGGCGTGACGGCTATGCGTCCAATGACCCGCATACACCGGGTACGGATATGAAACCGCTGTTTGAGGCGATTATTCGTGAAGTTCCAGCTCCAACAGGAGAAATGAATGAGCCTTTGCAGATTCTTTTCTCCAACATTGATTATGATGAATATGTTGGCAGAATTGGTATCGGTCGTGTGGAAAGAGGAAGTTGTAAAGTCGGACAAAGTGTTGCCCTTTGCCAAAATGACGGTACGATTAAGAATGCCAAAATTACAAAGCTCTATCAGTTTGAGGGCTTAAAGCGTGTTGAGGCAGAAACCGCAAAATTGGGTGATATTGTTGCCGTATCCGGTATGGCTGAATTAAATATCGGTGAAACTGCCTGCGACCCTGCCTGTCCTGAGGCTTTGCCGTTTGTCAAGATTGACGAGCCGACCGTTTCAATGTTGTTTATGGTTAATAACAGTCCTTTTGCGGGACGGGAGGGCAAGTATGTCACTTCAAGAAATTTGCGTGACAGATTGTTCAAAGAAGTTGAAACCAATGTTGCCATGCGTGTTGAAGAAACAGATTCCGCCGATACATTTAAAGTTTCAGGGCGTGGCGAATTGCATTTGTCTATCTTAATTGAAACTATGCGTCGTCAAAATTATGAGTTTCAGGTATCCCGTCCGAAAGTTATCATGAAAACGATTAACGGCAAGTTGTATGAGCCGATTGAGCTTTTGATGATTGAAGTACCCGATAACTATGTTGGTGCGGTTATGGAAAAACTTGGTTCAAGAAAAGCCGAACTGATTAACATGGGAACTCGTGAAACAGGTACAACGCATATTGAGTTCAAAATTCCGTCCCGTGGTTTAATGGGCTATCGTTCCGAGTTTTTGACAGATACCAACGGTAACGGTATTATGAACCATGTTTTTGAGGACTATGAAGAATATAAAGGCGATATTCCTCAAAGGGCACAAGGCTCTTTGATTGCCCATGAAACAGGTGACAGCACAGGTTATGGTTTGTTTTATGCACAGGACAGAGGGCGTATGTTTATCGGACCCGGTGTTGAAGTTTATGAAGGTATGGTTGTCGGTGCAAGCCCAAAGAGTGAAGATATTGTTGTAAATGTCTGCAAGAAAAAGCATGTTACAAATACTCGTGCCGCCGGTTCTGATGAAGCACTGAAACTGACACCGCCGACAATTTTAAGTTTGGAGCAGTCTTTGGAGTTTATCAAAGACGATGAATTGGTTGAGGTTACACCGAAATCCATTCGTATGCGTAAAACGATTTTAAACAAAGAACTGAGAATGAAAAAAGCCGCAAAGGGTTGATGATGTGCGATGACCTTCGTAATTCTCGATTTGGAGTGGAATGGAAGTTACAGCAAAAAACGCAGGACTTTTATCAACGAGATTATAGAGTTTGGTGCTGTTAAGTTTAATGAGGATATGGAACTCATCAGCAAATTTTCGGTTCTTGTCCGTCCACAGATTGGCAAAAAAATCAGCGGAAAAATCAAAAACTTAACGCACCTCAGTAATGAAGAATTATCCGAAGGAAGAACCTTTACAAGTGCTTTGAGCAAATTTGTAAAATTTGCAGGGGACAGTGTTATTATGACATGGGGGACTTCCGATATATTGGCGTTAATGGATAACAGCCAATACTATTTGACAAGTAATCGTCTGCCGTTTTTGAAATATTATGTTGATTTGCAAAAATATTGTGAAAGTCGTATGGGTAACAATATGCCGGCGGGACAGCAGATTGGCTTGTCGGCGGCGGCAGAGTTTCTAAATATTGATGTGGCAGGCATGACGCTTCACCGTGCATTAGATGACAGCGTTTTGTCGTTTCAATGCTTTAAGGCAATGTATGACAAGGAAAGCCTGAACGCTTTTATCCAAAAGGCGGATTGCGATGAATTTTATCAAAGAATAACCTTCAAAACAGCTTATATCAGCGACCCGCATAATCCTTTGATTGACCCCGCCGTTATGTACATAGATTGTGAGATGTGTGGTTGCCGTGCGGAACAGAAAGATGCATGGGAGTTTAAAAACAGAAGTTTTCGTGCAAAATTTTATTGTCCGCAGTGTCAAAAGGAGTTTATCGGACGCATACAATTTAAATTGAAATATGAGGGTTTGATTATCAGCAAAAAAACTGCACCGTTAGAAAAAAAGGCAGATGAAACGGTTACAGACGAAGAAAAAACGGAATGACAAATAAAGTCGGAATATCTTAGCGGATATTCCGATTTTGTATTTTATTAAAAAAAATTAAGATATTCACAGATTATTCCAAATTCGTTTTCAAAAGGTTACAATTTTCTGTTGGCATTTTCAATATTATTTTAATTAAGGCAAATTATAATAATGACAACAAAACGAAATGAACTTTTGAAACAAAATTTTTTATTGGAGGTCTTTATTATGGAAAACAATGATAACTTTTATGAAAACACAAACGGTTATATGCCAAAAAACGAGGAGCAAACACAACCGATAGAACAACAGCCTGTTCAGGCAGTACAGCCAACAGAGCCACAGCCTTTTCAACAGACAGATTATATGCAGGTCGTACAATCTCAAAGTTATAACACTGCCCCTAATCATATCTATTCTTCTTCACAAGGCTATTCGGACGGCTATAATGCCTATGCTCCGCAAAATAATTTTACTCCGCCGGCAAAACCGCCCAAGAAAAATGGAAAAAGAGTGGGTTTAATTATCGGAGCGATTGCTTTGGCATTGTGTGTTGGCGGTGTTGGTGCAGTAGGCGGTTATTTAATTGCCAATAATTCAAACAATACTGTACAGACAGTAACCGACAACACCACATCAAACGGTAGCAATAAGAATAATGAAAGCAGTACAAGTGGAGGCTCAAACTTAACGATTCAGAAAGCAGACAGCAGCGAAGTTGCCCCGACAACAGTTCAAGAGGTTGTCAATAAAGTTTCAAGTTCCGTTGTTGAAATTACGACAGAGAGTGTACAGACAAGTGCTTATCTAGGACAGTATATTACACAGGGAGCAGGCAGCGGCATTATTGTTTCCAAGGACGGTTACATTATTACCAATAATCATGTTATTGAAAATGCAAGTACAATCCTTGTAAAAACAACAGACGGTACAGAATATGAAGCGACTTTGATTGGTACGGACAGTACCGCCGATGTGGCTTTGATTAAAATTGATGCCAAAGATTTAAATGCCGTAACATTTGCTGATTCAAGTGAGCTTGCCGTTGGACAGACAGCGATTGCAATCGGCAATCCGCTCGGCAGTTTAGGTGGTACGGTTACAACAGGTATTATCAGTGCTTTGGATAGAACAATCAATTTGGACGGTCAGCAAATGAATCTTCTCCAAACCAATGCCGCAATTAACCCGGGCAACTCAGGCGGCGGTCTGTTTGATTCCAATGGTAATTTAATCGGCATGGTTGTTGCAAAGTCCAGCGGTACAGGTATTGAAGGTTTAGGCTTTGCCATTCCTGCCAATGATGTTGTTGCCGTTTTAGACGATTTGATGAATTACGGTTATGTTAAAGGGCGTCCGTCTTTGGGCGTAACACTTATTGATATTAATTCAAGACAGGAATTGTTCATGTATCGTTTGGATAAAATCGGTGTTTATATTTCCGAAGTAAAGTCCGGTTCATGTGCCGAAAAAGCAGGTTTGCAGTCGGCTGACTGTATTGAAAAAATCAATGGTAAAGAAGTTTCCTCAGCGTCTGAGGTAAGCCAGATTATTGACAAATGTAAGGCTGGTGACAGCATTACCATTCAATATTATCGTGACGGTGCAAGCAAAACTGTAACGATTGTTTTGGACGAAGATATTCCCGAACAAAATTCATTAAGTGGCAGCCAAAATAATCAATATTTCTTTTAATTTAGCGTACAAGGAATCGTGTGCTTTCTCCCGCACGATTCAGAATATATAGGATCCTTGTTTTTCTCCAATCGCCCGCTTTTGAAGGACGAAGCGGGCGATACCTCCGCCAACCTCTGTTTGTATTTTACAAACGGGTTAATTATAGATTTTGCACATCACATAGTTTTTCTCTTTAAACAAAAAGGCACGCCATTTCGTTTGGTGTGTCCTTTTTGTTTTAGATTTTATTCATATTTTATAAAATCACAGATATGGTCATGAAGTTCAATCGGCGGATTTTCTTTCAAAGCGATACCCGTCCTTTTGTTGACAATGTCAAGTTTATCGTGAGTAAAAGCACTGTATCCGTCAGTCATTTCCATAATATCGACAATCATTCCGTATGTTGCGTCTAAAAGTAATGACCTTATTTTTTCGCAGTCCTCATATTCCCAAAGTTTGTGTTCACAAATGGTTATATCAACTCTTGTTTCCTGCATATCGGCAATATACTGTAAAAAAGCATTTTGATAATCGTTTCTGGACATAAATTCACTTCCTTAATCGTAAAATTTAATATATTTTCAAAAATAGCAAAATATAGAATTTTTGCAGCAAATAAAATAAGTAACTATACATCTTGCCGTCATGGATTGATTTATGTTATAATATTTTTGGAAAAATATACAACAGAAAGTCGGTGTATCCGAATGTTGTATGAAATTCAAATCAAATTAAGAAAGGATACAATATGATGAAAAAAACCTTAACTTTGCTTGCATTAAGTGCTGTGCTTTTGACCGCTTTAACAGGTTGTTCAGGTTCTTCCGAAAACAATAGTAAATCGGGAAATGAAAGCAGCATAGAGCAATCTGCCGATAACAGTTCAAAGACGGAAGAAATTTCAGAAAGTTCTTCCGATGAAACAAGCGAGAGTTCGGTGAATAACAGCAATGTTGTTGCTGAACAGTCAACGCTGACGGTTTATGTGCTTGAAGTTTCAGAGGGCAGTATGAAAGGTGAGAGTATTCCCGAAGAAGAGGGCAGTGATGAAATTGCCAAAACGATTACGATTTATAATGACAATATCCATACGGAAGATATTTCAAAAGGTATGGTCGTTATGATAACATATACAGGCGAATTAAGTCCGAATGGGGAAGAATACACCGTCAATGCTGATTCCTTTGAAGCATTGTAATACATAAATAAAAATCGGACAGATAATTCTGCCCGATTTTTATTATTTAGGGATTTGCTTTTTTGGCCTCTCTCAAATAACGCTCCAACCATGCGTCCGCAATATCCAAAGCAGCATAAAGAGTATCTTTTTCGCTTGTTTTAACGATTTGTCGTTTAGGATTTACCATTGGTTCAGTTGTCAAAAGCTGAACGGAAACTTTGTCGGCAATATCCATTCCGTTTTCCTGTTTTTTGGATTTAATAAGCATTTTGATAACATAGGGGTCAGTCATGTTGCCATAGTATAAAGTGTCGTTGCAGCGTACCAACGGCTTTCCTTTATATTCAAAAAATTCCGTAACGGCTTTTACTTCTTTTTCTGCTTTCGGTGCCTTAGACGGTGAAGCTTTTGCGGCATTTTTCTTAACATCTGCCATAAATAATCCTCCATTCTGCGAATGCTGAGGATTTAAAGATTAAGATAGTTCTTCAATAAAACCTCAAGCAAATCATCGCGGTCAATTTTTCGTATCAAGCTGCGTGCATTCTTGTATGTGGTGATATAAGTAGGGTCTTCGGACAGAATATATCCGATAATCTGGTATAACGGATTATATCCCTTTTCTTCAAGGGCCTGATATACGGTTGTTAAAATAGCCTTGATGTTGTTTTCATTGTTATTATTCAGCGAAAATACCATGGTCTTATCATGCATATATATCACCTCGGTGCTGTAACTCAATATTGTATATAATATCATATTGACAAAGAAAATTCAAGACAAATTTGTTAAATTTCTTTAATATAAAAATGTATTGACTAAATTTTGTATGTTCGATGTTTTATATCTTAAATCAACTGTTCTAATCTGTTTAATAAAGTGATTTTGTTTGGAACGGCTGTACAGTCAAGTTTTCCAATGATGTAAAAAGGAAAACTGTGGTATAAATTGAAGATTATTTTAATATTGATTTCTTCTATATGTAGTAGTACAATATAAACACAAATACATTATAATTATAGGAATGAAAGACAAGAGTTACAGAATATGAAAAAAAGAGTTATGACCTTTGTTGTGCCGCCCGAATTGGACGGTATTGAAGTACAAAAATTTTTGCGTCGTTTTTGCGGTGTATCGGCACGATTGCTTTCGCAACTGAAACGCACACAGGAAGGTATGCAAGCTAATGGTGTGCATATAAGAAGTATAGACAAACTCAATGCAGGTGACTGTATGACCTTGACATTGCCCGAAAGCGTCAGTACAGCACAGCCTGTTGATTTGCCAATAACTATTGTTTATGAAGATAATGATGTTTTGGCAGTCAATAAATCGCCGTTTATGACGGTTCACCCTGTACACGGACATCAGAATGATACCCTTGCAAATGCAGTAGCGGCATATTCGCTGAGAACGGGACGGCACTTTACTTTCCGTCCCGTCAATCGTTTAGACAAAGATACATCGGGATTAGTGCTGATTGCAAAAAATCCCTATGCGGCAGCAATTTTGCCAAAAACGGTTGAAAAAGTCTATATGGCACTGTGTGAGGGAAATTTAGAGGGTTCGGGAACAATAGATGCTCCCATAAAACTTATGGAGGGGCATACTATACAGCGTGAAGTTGCGGCAGACGGCAAAAGGGCAGTGACACACTATGAAGTGCTGAAAAATGCCTATAATCATACATTATTACGCATTATTTTGGAAACGGGGAGAACTCATCAAATCCGCACCCATTTTTCGAGTATGGGACACCCTTTGGCAGGGGACGATATGTACGGTGGCAGTCGGCAATATTTTGAGCGTCAATGCCTACATTGTGCGGAAATGCGTTTTTTATCGCCTGAAACACATGAGATTATTCATATAAAATGTTCGCCCGAAGATTGGTTTGAA
>JBJEQG010000166.1:10749-32181 GCA_051881635.1 Acutalibacteraceae bacterium | reverse complement strand
TGTAGTTCTTGTAAAGGGTAAACAAGTTGAGATTGCACTCACAGGTACAAGCGAAACAGACAATACCTTTAAGGTAAAATCAGCCGAAGGTGCAGAAATTATATATACCGTGAAAAACGGAAAAAACACAGTTTCAGTCGGCGATAATGTTCTTACAGTAAACCCGACAAACGGCAAAACAGGCGCAACAACGCTCAGTTTCTCAGAACCGACAGAAAAGAAATTCTCAGGTACATATACAGGTACTGTAACTTTTACCGTTTCAGTAGCAAACGCTTAAACTACATAATCAATCACGCACAGCCTGTATGATAAAAATTTATTTAAAAGGATTTTTACTATGAAAAAAATCATTACCTCAGTTCTTGCAGCAACTTTTGCTCTCTCAGCAACAGTAACCGCTTTTGCGGTAGGTCCGACAACGGTAATACCCGGCACAGACGGCAATCCCACACCTGATAGCGGTACAACTTCCGTTACATTCAATGTTGCCCCAACCTACACAGTTACAATTCCGGCTGAGGTTGTTCTTAACGCAAAAGACAATAACGGTACTGTTACCTACGAAAACGATTTGACTATAACCGCTGATGCCGGAGTTCGTTTGCTTGAAAATAATAAGATTAAAGTTACAATGGACAGTGACTTTTATCTTAAAACCGCCGCAAGTGCAACCTATCAGTTGCCATACACAGTTAAGATTGGTGACAGTACAGGTGCTATCACAAGCGGTGAAGTAGTCGCTTTGTTTGAAACAAAAACAACTGAGCAGACAAGTGTACTTCACTTTGCGGCAGGCAATCCTGAATATGCTGGTAATTATTCAGACACAGTTACTTTCAATATTAGCATTGTTGAATCGTAAAGTATATTTGTAAAGGAGTTTTTGCTATGAAAAAACTGTTAGCTGCAATTTCAGCAGTTTCACTTCTCGCCTCTGTATCCGTTACGGCTTTTGCCGCAGAAATCACTCAGGATACACCTGAACCCAAGAAATCAAATGCGGTTATCACAACCTCAATCGCACCAACCTACACGGTAACAATCCCTGCCGATGTTACGGTTAATTTTAACGCAGAAACAACCAAATTCGGCTCAATCGAGGTTACTGCGGCTCAGATTGACCCCGATAAGTGCATTAAGGTTGCCCTTACCACTGACGGTGAACTTAACAACAAAGTTGACAGCAAAAAGGTAATTCCATATACTGTTACAGCCGGCGGTAATGTATTTACATCTGCAACTTACCTTGCAACGGGCGATAAAACAGAACTCACAATTAACATTACGGCAGATGATTGGCATAAGGCTTATGCAGGTGAATATACGGATACGGTTACATTTGAGGTGTCATATATTGATAAAGCATGATAGGGAGGCGGCAATATGAAAAAAGTAGCCGCAATTCTATTCTGCTTATGCCTTATTGTAATATGTCCAATAACTGTATTTGCTCAAACAGTAAATGGTGAAGGCAACAGTACGGCGGTTATTACAACTGCTGTTCCAAAATATCACAAAATCACAATATCTGTTGAGGGTGCAAAAGTCGAATTAGACGGTAAAAACGGTATCGAATTTGTTGTTGACCGCCTTTCCGAGCCAATAATTCATATAAGTGTTGACAGTGGAAAGGAGATAAAGCAGGTCTTGATAAATGATGAGGATATAACCGATAAAATTGTTGATAATTCCTATACGATTAAATCTGTTTATGAGGATAAGCTTATCACTGTTATTGTTCAATCTTCCACAGAGCCTTCAACGCCGGATACACCGCATACAGGTGATACGCCTTGCACCGTACTTTATATCATTATGGTACTCGCTTTCGGTATTTTTTTGATTAGCTACAGAAAGTTATTACAAAAAGGAAAACTCTAAAAAAATCCCTTGCAAGCGAAATAATATAATCCCCTTAGAGTAAAAACTCGAAATAACAAAAGTTTCGAGATTACACTAAGGGGATTTTTATGTCCGTTATTTATTTGTTTAATTGAAATCCATATCAGTCATAATAAGAGGTGTAATAAGAAGTTCCTTGCTATTTTCGTCCCAAGACATCGTGCCAAATACATTATATTCCTTTAAATCATACTGCATAAAGCGTTCTCCAAAATATATTTCTTTTTTTTGTGTTTGACCATTATGCTTTTGCTCTGCGGTGATTTTACAGTCATAAAGCCAAATAACGGTATGGATTTTTTCGCAGCCGTATTTGTATTCGCTGATTAAGCGGGTAGGAGAGAACCCAAATAGACTATCATAATATACTTGGGAATTTGTAATGTGTAAAGAAATAAAGGGAAAAGGATTACCTTTTTTAAATGAGTTGACTGCATCTGTAACAGATTTGCACAACAGATTTCTAAGCCGCAAAAATGTTTCAATTCTTTCTTTTGCATTTATACAATCCATTTTGCCGTTAAAACTGAAATTTCCCAAAAGTTTGTTGTAATCGCAAAATTTATTTAAACGGGATTTTATAAAATCCTCTTTGGCATGATAATAGAAAATACTTTTGTCATACCTTTTGATATTTTCCAAAGCATCGAAAACTTTGTGATATATCACTTGATTAGGATAGTATCTGTAATCAGTAAAAATAGAGATTCCATTATGACAGAAATGTTCCAAAATTGCCGCAGCACACCCTGCACTGCGGCTTTGACCATATTCGCATTGGCAGATAATATTCATTCCTTTGTTATAAGCATCATAAATAAATCGTGCCATTTTATCCGCCTCAGGGAAATATGATTCATAAGTATAGCCTTTATCTTTGAGAACATCTAAATCAAGGTCATAAATTTCGCTGTAAAAAACATATTTGCATACATGACTGTAATCCACATGAGTATAATTGCGGTCCATTCGTTTAATTTCAGGGTCGTAAAAGCTGATAACCGCTGTGTTGCGAGGGAATTTCCCATTGGAAATAACAGATTCCATTTCTTCTCTGGAATAAACAGTTACATTCACGATTTTTTCTCCTTGCTGATAATCAAATAATCTGTTTCCTTTTTTCGTTGATTTTATTATATCATATCCGTTGTACAAAAATCTGTACACCTATTTATATGGAAAGTTTTCTATAACTTTGCAGATTTTTTCCCGTAACTTTATATTGAGATTTTTTTGTTATTAACCAACATTGATTGTACACTTATTGTACTCATTGTATATGCTAAACTCAATGGAAATTTGGAAAGTATTGTCGTCACACTCAAAGCTGACCATGCCGTCATACTGTTTAATTATTTTATCCAAAGAATATAAACCAAACCCATGCATATTTTTATCAGATTTTGTGGTTGTCGGTATATTTCCGTCTATTGTTACCTTTTGTGCTACGGGATTCGTTATTTTGATGAACATAAATCCGCTGTTGCAAACACAACTTACGAATATTACTTTCAAAACATCAGAGTTTATCTTGTTGCAGGCTTCTAAGGCGTTATCAAGTGTGTTGCCGAATATAACACATAAATCTGTGGGTTTTATCGCATGGGGAGGGACTGCACCTTCAAAAGCAATTTGAGCATTGATTTTATCCGCCTGTTTCTGTTTATCGGTTAGCAAAGCATCAACTATGCTGTTTCCCGTATCATATTTAATAAAAGATGAGTTAAAGACTAAATTTTGGTTTTCCAGCATTTCAAGTGCATCATTATTGTTTCCTTCTGCTATCAGCTTGCTTAAACCGATACACATATTCTTGTAATCATGCCGAAATCTTCTGAGTTCAAAGTTTGACTCCGAAAGCAAAGCATAATATTCGGATTGGGCATTGATTTGCTTTTCATAATTATCCGCCAAATTTTTTATATGCTTGTTGGTTATTGAATATAAAACTAAAATCGGCATTGCAAATGATAAAAGAATAATGAATATAACAAGAACCAGCTTAACGGCGTTGGAATAATTGGCAATATCAATATAAAGGGAATCATAAAGAACAAAGACAGTTAAAACAGAACCGCAAACTAATAGAGCAAGCAAGAGCCTTTTTATCATGTTTGGCATTAAATTTAACATTTGTTTAACTTTTTGACTTAGTTTTGAATAACAAATGATAAGGCAAATGATTGTTGATAATATATTAACAGAAAACTCAATATACCCTTCATCAAATGTTTTCAATGAAATGAAGAAATCAATACAAGATGCAACGATTATGTTTATTAAGAAAAGGAAAATATATATTGAAATAATGGATCTGATACGAACTTTACTTAAACAAAGGCGTACCATAAGTATTTCTATGATTTGAAATATTTCATGAATAAACGCCATTGTATATTTATCACATATAAATCCAAGAACGATAATAGGGATAAACAACAAAAAAGAAATACATATTTTTATTTTGCTGTATTTTGCATTCAAAAGGCGAACTGATATAGAAAGCATACATATATAGTATAAAATGGTTTCAATTAAAGAAATGAAAATAATACTCATTTTTTAAGCCTTCACATAAAAATTTTTAACAAAGTTTCTGTACACAGTTTTAAATTCGGCAATATGTTCCCGCCCGATACGGGCTTTTTCGCCGTTTATCAATAAAACTTCATTACCGGCAACAGATGAAATACAATACATATTTACTACATACGATTTATGTATGCGATAAAAACAATGTTGGGGTAATAATTCCTGTACTTTGGAAAGCGTTTTTGAACTTTTAAAAACATGGTCTTTTGTTCTAACCAAACAATACTTTCCGTCACCTTCAAGATAGATTATGCTTTCGGAATTGATAGTTTTTTGTTCGCCGTCCTCAACTATAAGTATCGGATTAAGCAGTTTTTGCTGTCTTAAATAATTATCCATTGCCGTTTTCAACTTATTTGCGTCCAACGGTTTGGTGAAAAAACGGAAAGGTTGAACTTCAAAAGAATCAAATACAAATTGCGGATAGTTTGTAATGAATATAATGCTGCAAATACAGTTTTTCAGCCGTATAGCCCTTGCTGTTTCCAAACCGTCAAGTCCGGGCATTTGATAGTCAATAAATACAATATCGAAAATAATTTTTGAATCAAGTAAACTGTTTCCGCTTTTAAATTCATAAATATCTATTTGAACCCGTTTTTCTCTTTTATATTCAAGCAACAGATTCTTTAATTCATTCCGAAATTCGGCTTCATCATCGCATATAGCAATCTGCATTTTTTACCGCTCCTTCCCATTTATACACAGAAAACTACAACATATATGTAAAAAATCCTTTCTTTGAATTATAAATAAGAAAAAACAAGAAAGGAAAAATACATTATGTTATCTTATTTCCAAATTTGGCTCGAATGGCTTCTTGGTTAATTTTATTGGTTAATTTTATTAAAGCGGTTTACCGAAAGGTGAATCGCTTTATTACTTTTCAAAGTTTTTAAATTGTCCGTCTGCACATAATAAAAGATTGATTAAGAAGTCTATCTTTTCTTTTGACCAATCTTTGGTGATTTCAAAAATCTCGGAATTAACCGAAATATCCGATTGAATAATGTTGTCTGATATTAACAAGGCAATATCTATATCCAAAGTATTTGATATTTCGTCCAAACGGGCAAGAGATATTTTAGCTATGCCACGCTCAACTTGGCTTACATAGCTTTCAGATACACCTAATATTTCAGAAAAAGCTGCTTGTGTCAGTCCTTTCTTTTTTCTGTAAAGGCTGATTCGCCGTCCGATTGCTTTATAATCTATCATTATTATCACCAGATTAAGTATAACAGCAATAAATCTTAGAGATAAGAAATTTATAAATTAACTATTAACTGATAATTACGGAAATCGCCTTTTTCAGCTTATTTTTTTTGCAAAAAAATTCCGTTTACTCCTGTTTTTCAACAGAAAACTCCAAAGTATAGCGAAAATAAACAAATCATGTGTTTAAATTTGTAAAATGGATAAATTGGATTTATAATGTATGGTCATCTTATTTCAGAAAATGAATATGAGGCAGTAATGGGAAAATTTGATTTCAAAAGCGGACATATTGTTTGTGATAAATTTTATATAGACTTGGATAAACCGTTTATACAACAGCCTTATTGTCTTAATGAAGATCTATATCTTGTGGAATATGGAAAGGAATATTTGTTGGAGCTTGGTTGGTATCCGAAACATGATATTTATGGTCATTTTTTGATACAGGTTATTTATAAAGAGCTGTGGGATAAACCTTTATTTTATAGATGTTGCAGAACAAAATCCGATTTAATTTATGGATTAAATGAGGCGATTGATTATGTTGAAAATTTAATGTAATATTCGAGAATAAATGAATTGTCTAATGAAAGAGAAGATATACAAGCATTTCATTAAATATAGTTATTGTTGTTCTGGATTAGGGAGTGTCTGAAAACTTTATGAAGTCGTCATTTGATTTCAATGTTCGTCGTTCATTTAAATCTTTTGTTGTTGTTTTTCCTTTTTATGCGGCTTTTTGGTTTTCAGACACTCCCTAGTCATGATCAAATAAAGTAGCTTTATATCTAAATAGAATGATTGCAAATATTTAAATAAACTTTGTTAAGGCGGTACTGTAAGCGATTGTACAGTGCTGCCTTATTTTTAATATTGTTTTTTGCTGATGTTTTTTTCGGTTAGTACGAATATCAAAACGGAGCAACAATTTTTGTTGATTTTGCTATTTTCTGATTGTATAATATAAAATAACAAATTTTTTGAAAGGAATAAAAAGAATGTTTAAAAAAAGATTGTTTTTTACGCTTGCTGTGGCTGGTGTTATTCTTTTTGGAATGATATTTTTTATAATAATGAACTGCACATCTTATAGTGTCTATGTTCCGGAAACAAATGGAAAGAACTATACTGATGTTAAGATAAGTTGTTCTGATAACGGAATTGTTGAGGCGGAAAAATCTGTTCATGAAAATGGATTTTTAAAAATCACCTTTAATGCATTAAAGCAAGGGGAAACAAATGCTATTATTGAGTGTAGCGGTATTCAAGATGATGATACAATAAAAATAATAATTGGCGTTAAATTAAAAGTTGGACTTTTTAATGTCGTTTATAATAAAGTTGACGGAATTATTCCAAATATATCGGGTTATCCTGTTTTTTATATTTCGGCTGCACTGTTTTTTAGCATAATGGCAGTCTATATGATTATTCAATTCAAAAACAGCTTAAAGAAAAGTATGTATTCATATAATAATATATTCTACTGTTCGATAATGATTATTCTGGTCGGATTAGCCATTGAATTTTTGGTACTGTCTGTATATTTGATTTTTAATTATCGTTTTTATCAGGCTGACCAATTTCGTGGTTTGGCATCTATGATTATGTTGCTGTTTATTTTAGTATCTGTTCCATTTGTGCTTGTTTATGCTGTTTCCATGTCAATAAGCAATATTTCACTTATTCGCCATGAAGGATTTAGACCAACAAATGCTTTGGGAATTATCATTGGCGTTTTGATGACTATTGGTGTTGTAGTTTGTATTGTTATATCAATGAAGTTTTATATGGAGTCGTATATTGCCACGCAGATAATTTGTAATGTGATATATTCACTGTTTGTATTTTTTGAAGCGTTCTTGCTTGGTACGAAAATATGTGCCTTGATTGCCGCAAAACATAAGCCGAAATTAGATAAAGATTATATTATAATTCTTGGTTGTGGCATAAGAAAAGACGGTACGCTTTTGCCACTACTCAAAGGCAGAGTAGATAAAGCTATTGAATTTTATCGCAAACAGCTTGATGAAACAGGGAAGAAAGCAGTATTTGTGCCGTCGGGAGGGCAAGGTAGTGATGAAATTATTTCCGAAGGTGAAGCTATGAAGCGTTATCTTTTGGAACAGGGAATCCCCGAAGAGCAGATTATGCCGGAAACAAAGTCAACGAATACACTTGAAAATATGAAGTTTTCAAAAGAACTGATAGAGGACAGCAATGCAAATGTTGCTTTTTCAACCACAAACTATCATGTTTTCAGAAGTGGGATTTTTTCCTCTCAGGCAGGACTTAAAGCAGAAGGAATGGGCAGTAAAACAAAATGGTACTTTTGGCCTAATGCATTTATCAGAGAATTTGTTGGTTTGATTGTAAGTTACAAAAAGAAAATAATTTTCATATTGGCAATAACAGCAATTCTTGCCGTTGCATCTGCCTTGCTGACATCTTAAATTTAACCTCACTGACAATAATTAAATTGTCAGTGAGGCTTTTCGTTTTGCAGTTAATTTTCCAAATACAATATTTCCTATACAGAATTTTAAGAAAATTCGGTCAATCTATGGCTTTTTTTGACGAATAGGTGTATAATTATTAAAAAAATTATGCCTGATATTAAAGGAGTGAACGGCACAGTATGGATAACAAAAAGATTTTAATCCGCAATATAAAAATTGTTGTTATTTGTGCTGTTGTCTTTTTTTGTATGACAATGCCGTTTCGCTTGTTTGCGGCTTTGACAAATTTAACGGAGGTTCGTCCTGCCGCCGCATTACCGCCTGTATGCGGACTATTGTTTGGTTTTTGGGGAGCATTTGGGTGTGCTTTGGGCAATTTTATTGCAGATTTGGTTTGTGGCTATAATATAGTGATTAGTATAATCAGCTTTTTTGTTCAGTTCGTTACAAGCTATATGTTTTATGTTATGTGGTACGGTAAATTTGTCGGAGATGAAAAATCCAAAAAAGCACAGTATCCCTCATTAAATAAAGTATCAAATGTTGTGCGGTTTGGTTTGTGCATTTGTATCAGTGCTTTGTTTACGGCAGTTATGATTGGCTGTTTATTGAAAATTTTTGATAGTGGTGATATTTTCAGTAACACAACGATTATTATATTTTTCAATCATGTTATCTTTGGTATTTTGTTTGGATTGCCGCTTACCTCATTGCTGACAAAAAGTAAAGTTCAAATTATTATACCCCAACCGCCTAAAAAAGAAAAAAATAAAAAAACGCTTGTTCCGTTAAGCAACTTTTTTCTTGTATTATTTATACTGAGTGTTGTTTTTTGTGTGGCGTATAGAATTTTTTGTGACAATGTACCTGTAATCATGTATATAGGAGCAATCGTTTTTGTGTGGCTTGGTTTGTTAATAAAACCTCTAAAATATTGTGATGATATTGTTCGGAAAACAGGGACTTTTTCAATCAATGAGGAAATGATTTTTAATTTTACTTTTGTTGGTATTGCTCTAACGGTTTTCCTGGGAATTATAGACTATATGAGATTGCAGGAACTCGGATATAATGGTGTAGAGCTTTGGGAAAGGTTGTATCTTTGGATTTCATACATAATCATTTTTTATTTTATTATTGCTATTCTAACGCTGAGATATATGGAAAAAAATATTACACTTCCAATCGGGAAAATTTCTGAGGCGGCTTCAAAATATGATACTGATAATTATACGGAAAGCAGTGCTTTGATTACCGAAGAATGTAGAAAATTGGCGGAACATAAAAACGAAGTCGGAGCAATGTCAAAATCTATTGAACGCATGATTACGGATATAGGTATATATACCGAAGATATTAAAACCCAAACGGCTGAACGCCAACGCATGGCGGCGGAACTTGACATTGCCTCAAAAATTCAGCTCGGCATAGTACCGCATAATTTTGAGGACTTTATGCCTATGGGTGCGGAGATTTTTGCGGATATGGTTCCCGCAAAAATGGTTGGTGGCGATTTCTATGACTTTTTCCGTATTGATGATAGTAAAATAGGTATCGTTATTGGCGATGTTTCGGGTAAGGGCGTTCCCGCTGCTTTGTTTATGTCAATGACAAAAATGCTCATTGAAATGTTTTTAATGGAGGGCAAAACCACTGCTGAAGCATTAACGCTGTCCAATAAGTATCTTTGTGAGCATAACAGTGTAGATATGTTTGTTACGGTGTTGGCTGCCGTTTATGATACCCAAAGCGGAGAATTAAGTTATTCAAATGCAGGGCATAATCCGCCGATTATATGCCAAAACGATATATGTTCTTTTCTTAAATTAAATCATGGCTTAATGTTGGGCAGTCTTGATTTTATTGTCTATAAAGAAGAAAAAATGATTTTGAACAACAATGATATGTTGTTTTTATATACGGACGGTGTGACAGAGGCTAATAACAAAGAGCAAACACTTTTTGGAGAAGAAAAATTGCTTGATGTTCTCAATCAAAACATCAATTCAAAAGCGGAAGAAATCATTAACACTGTGAAAAAATCCGTAAATTCCTTTTCGGAGGGCATGGAGCAGTTTGATGACATGACAATGGTTTTGATGAGAGTGAGGCGGAAAATATGAAACGGCTGACGGTTAATGCAGATATTCAAAATCTTTCAAAAGTTTTGGAATTTATTGTCGGGGGATTGCCCAAAGATAGTCAAAAGGGGAAATTTCAACAGGATATAGAACTTGTTTGTGAGGAAATTTTTGTTAATATTTGCAACTATGCCTATGGTGACAAAACGGGAATGGCGGAAATTGAAACCGATATATCAGAGGGAAAACTGACAATTATTTTTCATGATAACGGAATACCGTTTAACCCTTTGACCCGTCAAAATCCTGATATTTCTTTGCCGCCCGAAGAACGCAGTATAGGTGGTTTGGGCATATATTTGGTAAAAAAGCTGGCAGATGAAGTTTCCTACCGTTATGATGAAAATACCAATATACTGACAGTCGTCAAAAAATTTGAGAATATATAATAAGTATATGGAGGGACAATTATGAATTTGGGACAAAAAAGGGATAAGCCGCCTTTTGAGCAGGTGTATGAGGAGCAATTTTCTTATATCTACAATGTTGTGTATATGATGTTGCCACACAGGGAAAATGCGGAGGATATTGTTAGCGAAGTTTTTATGAAAGCTATGGAAAGCTATGACAGCTTTGACCCCAAAAAAGCCTCTGTAAAAACATGGCTTGCAACGATTGCCCGCAATATGGTTACGGACAGATACCGCAGCAATGCAAGAAAACAAAGCGTTTCCATTGATGATGTTGAAGAAATGTCCACTGAGGACGAGTATGAGGTTTATAAGGACGATGTAAACCGAGAGGTTGCTCATATTTTAAAACAGCTTTCGGACGAGGAGCGTGAACTTTTGGTTATGCGGTATTTCATGGATATGAAAAATCCCGAAATTGCCGAAAAGCTTGGCATAGCTCCAAAAGCGGTCAGCGAGCGTTTAAGACGCCTTTTGCAGAAATGCAGCAAACTTGAAACAGGAAAAGCCCTCAGCGACTTTGTTTAGCCAACAGTCAAAAAAGCTGTGGATTTTTGTAAGTTTGTTCGTATATACTTATGAATGGAACTTATTGAAAGGAGATTTTAATTATGGAAAAATTCGAAAAAATGTTGTTGCAGGCAGACTTTTCTAAGGAAACAGATTTGAAGGAAAGATTGAGAGCAAAGCTGTTTGGCAAAAAAAGCAATGTTATTACTTTCCCGACTTCCACTAAAATGACAGAGATTGATTTGGATAGTTTGGAGCAGCTTTCAGCGGCAGGAGAACTTCTTTATAATGAGGAAGACAAAAAAGACTGAATCTTGCATTAAATACTTTCATTTTGACAGTTATCAAACAGCTCTAATAGATTATAAATTTTAACTTCATTAAAAATAATTTTACAGTTTCCGTTCGCTGTATAATCTGTACAAAGGGTTATAATGTGATTCGGAAACTTTTTTGTTGTAAATTTTTTGTTGAGTTCGTTACTCAAAACATTAAAGGATTGCAAAGGTTTGGATAAACCCGTTCCAAGCATTTTAAGATAGGACTCTTTTTTTGTCCATATATCATAGAAAGCAAAATCCTTGTTTTTGCTTTCGTCAATAAATTTTATTTCTTGTGGAACAAAAAAATGACAGGCTATATCTTGGTCGTATGCAGCGATTTTCTCGGTATCAATGCCAACAACCCTGTCACTGCCGGCAAAAACAATACAGCCGTCAGTGTGAGAAACAGAAAAATGATAGTCGGGAAAATGATATAAATGCGGTTTTCCAAAGGAATTATATGAAAAGCGAACAGCGGTATTGTCTATGCCCAATGTAGCCATAACCTCATATCTAATGAGCAGTTCGGCAAGTAAAGATGTTATTTTATCCTTTTCAAAAACGAAATGTTCTATACGCTGCCGCCGCTCGTTAGAAATGTATTTTATGTATTTTGATAAATTACTCCATGAATAACTTTTGTCTATAAACAGATATTTAACATCAATTTTCATAATTCCGCCATGCCTTTTCCGTTGATATAATATCATTATATCAACAAGAGCCGAACATTACAACTTTGACAAAAGATAGCTTTTTAATTGTTAAATTTATGAAAAATTTTATGTAAATATTGAAGAAATATATAAAATTATGTTATAATGAACTAAATTTAATTTTATTTTTGGAGGTTTTCATTATGGAAATAAAAAAGGCTTTGAATAATCAAAATCTGATTATATCCCTCAAAGGACGATTGGACACAATGACCGCACCGCAGCTTGAAGAAGAAATTAAAGGTACTTCTTTGGACGAGGTTGAAATGGTAACGCTGAATATGCGTGAACTGGAATATATTTCAAGTTCAGGTTTGCGTGTCATTCTTGTGCTTTATAAAACCATGTCAAAACAAGGCGGTCACCTGAAAATCGTCAATGTCAGCGATATGATTATGGAGCTGTTTACAATGACAGGTATGGCGGATTATTTGGACATCGAAAAAGCATAAAACGGCGGTGGTAAAATGAGTGATACAGCCTTAAAAAGAAATGCCGTAACCGTCAACAGGAAATATACAGAGTATTTCTTTCCGACCGTCCTAACCGCTATGGCAACCAACATTGCAATGATTGTGGACGCAATTATTGCAGGAAATATGCTGGGGCGTGATGCTTTGGCAGCAATCAATTTGTTGTCGCCGATTACACAACTTTATTTTTCCCTGACAATTTTGTTCGGTTTGGGAGCGTCAACCGTTATTTCCATAGCTAAAGGTAAACGGGACGAAAAACAGGCAAACAATGTTTTCACGGTGACATTTATCACTTTGCTTGTCATTAGTGCAATTTTAATAGCGATTCAGCTTCCGCTTGCGGATTTCATTTGTTCCTTGCTGACAAAGGATATGAAACTTCATACCCTTTTGTATCAATACTATATTCCGTTTATTATTGGCACACCGCTCAATCTGCTTTTGCTCTGTTCCATATACTTTATCCGAACAGATGCAAGACCAAAGTTTGCGTCCAATATTATCATTATCGCCAATGTTGTCAATTTGGTGATGGACTTTGTGTATATGGGCGTATTTAATATGGGGATTATGGGTTCATCAATCGCTACAGTGACAGGTTATGCCGTTGGTTTTATCGTCATGTCCACACACTTTTTTTCAAAGAAAAGCACTTTGCATTTTGATTTTTCGATTTTGAAAAATTTGGGTTCATTTTTCAAAATTTTTGCACATATATGTGCAGTTGGCGTTCCTGGGGCGTTAGGTACAATGCTCATTACAGTCAAAATGCTGTTTTTGAATACGATTATTCAAAGTGCGGGTGGCAGTGAAGGTATGGTTTCCTATTCGGTTTGTTCGTCAAGCCAAATTTTCATGTCTATGTTCATTACGGGAGCATCTCAAACCATGATACCGATTATTGGTGTTTGCTTGGGCGAAAAGGACTATGACGGTGTACGGTATGCATTTCAGCGGGCGGCAAAAATTCTTGCGATTTCAAGTATTGTTATTACGCTGTTTATCTGGGCTGCACCTGAGTTGATTATCCGCTTTTTCGGTATTACGGCGGAAAACGATATTGCCAACACAATCCCTGCATTGAGAATTAACTCCTTGTCATTCATCGGTTTGGCATTTTCGTTTTTGTTTTTGTATTACTATATGGCGATACAGAAAAAAGCATTTTCCACAGCTATTTCCGTTGTTAACGGTATTGTTATTCTCGTTCCATCGGCATTGATATTGTCCGGTCTTTTTGGTATCATAGGCGTTTGGATTTCCCTTGTGGTTGCACAGGTCGGCACATTGATTGTTATTTTCTTTATGGCGTTGGCTGCGAGAAAAAAATCAAAGGGGAAATATAAAGATTTCTATTTGATTGAAGAAAGTGACGAAAACGAAATTTTATCTTTGTCATTTAAAGGAACAAAGGAAAATGCGGCAGGCGTATCGTTGTACTTAACATCATTTTTGACAACACATAATATCGAAAAGAACCAAGCGAACAAAATTGCCGTTGCGGTTGAAGAAATGGCGGCGGATTTGGCGGAGCGTATGAACCAAAAGAAAAAGGCAGATATTGATATTCGTCTGTTGGTTGATAAAGATGAAACTGTTATTTCCATAAGGGATAATGGTGCAACTTTTGACCCGACCTATATGGACAATGATGAGGAACTGAGTTCCATTAAAGTCATAAGGGCGATTTCCAAAAAGGTAGAATATTCAAGAGTGCTTGGGTTTAATCGAACAATTATCACAATTTAAAATAAAAAGGAGTGTCAGCAATGCAGAATGTATTGGAAATGTTGATTTCCAAAATGAAAGAAATACCTGATAAGGTTGCATTTGTAGACCACGGCGGCAGCAGAAACACGACTTATGGACAACTTGATGAACTCAGCTCCAAGATTGCGGCAGAGATTGTCAAGCAAGGCTATAAAAAGGGAAGTATTATTCCGGTCAGAATGCCCCGTTGTATGGAATATATTGCGGCGGAAATCGGCATTATGAAAGCAGGGTGTGTGTTCACGCCTTTGATTATGGAGTATCCGCAGAGCAGAGTGGATTATATTCTTGAAATTTGCGAGTGTGAGCATTGTATAGACGATGCTTTTGTTCAGAAAGCCCTGCAAAACGAACCGCTCAAAGATAATGTTGAGCTTGATGCTGAGGACGGAGCGTATGTTATTTTTACATCAGGGTCAACGGGCAATCCCAAAGGTATATATCACACCCAAAAATCTTTTTCAACTTTCATTTCGGGACAGATTGCTGTTATATGCTTTCAGCAAAGCGATATTTATCTCGATACTATACCACATAGCTTTATTCTCTCGTTTTTGGATTATGTATCACTTTGTTCGGGTGCAACAATTCATATTCTGAATAGTGACGAGCGAAAAGATATTCACTTTGTGGAAGACTATATTGCAGAGCATGAAGTGACGATTGCGGTTGTGCCGCCGTCACAGCAAAAAGTTTTTAACAATAAAAGTGCGAGTCTGCGTTTGGTTATATCGGCAGGTGAAAGACTTTCCGGACAATTTAGCACCGAATATCAAATCATCAACTGTTTTGGTGCGAGTGAAACAAACGGTACTTTTTGTTTCCATGTTGATAAAAAATATGATAATACGCCGATTGGCAAACCTTTTCCGGGTGTGTTGGCTTATGTTCTTGACGAAAACGGCAATCCCGTTCCCGACGGTATGGAGGGTGAACTGTGTATCAGCGGTTCAATCCTTTCAAAAGGCTATTTGAAATTGCCCGAACAGACGGCAAAGGCTTTTGTGCCTAATCCGTTTTCCGTTTCAGATGATGACAAGGTGCTTTTTCATACCAACGATGTTGTCAAAAAATTACCTGACGGAAATTATATATATTTGAACCGTAATGATTGGCTGGTTAAAATCAACGGTCAGCGTGTTGAAACAGGGGAGATTGAAGTTCAAACCGCTCATGTGGACGGTGTGGAAACCGCTGTTGTTAAGGCTTTTGATAACGCATACGGACAGAAATATTTGGTTGATTACTATAAAGCGAACAGGGCGGTTTCAGCAGAAGTTATCCGTGATTTTTTGAAACAGCGTTTACCCGACTATATGATTCCATCTTTCTTTGTTCCAGTGGACGGTTTTCCGCTCAATGCCAACGGCAAGATTGACCGAAAGGCTTTAATGCCGCCAAATGTATCGGATTTTAAAGCGGAATATGCCGCTCCGCAAAGTCAAACGGAAAAGAAAATTTGTGCGGCCTTTGAGGAAATTCTCGGTTGTGGAAAAGTCGGTATCAATGACGATTTCTTTGCTTTGGGCGGAGATTCAATTAAGGTGATGCGGCTTCAAAATATGTGCGGTATGGCAGGACTTTCCACAGCAATTATATTTGAAGAAAAAACACCTGCAAAAATCGCCGCTGTACTTGAAAATGCAGGAGCGGATATTTTTGCCGAATGTCAAGCGGAGAAAAAGAAACTTTATCCGCTCACGCCGAGCCAAATGGGTGTTTATCTTGCCTGTGTACAAAATCCAAATGGCACAATGTATAATACCCCTGCAAGTTATACTTTTGGCAAAGACGCAGGTATTGATATTGACAGACTCATTTTGTCCATTCAAAAAGCAGTGGATAACCATGCGGCATTAAAACTCGTTATTGACAGCTCAACGGGAACACCGCTTATGAAACCGAAAAAAGCCTTAACCCTTGATATTCCCGTCATAAAAACGGATAACCTTGAACAGGCGAGAAAGACTTTTGTTCAGCCGTTTGATATAGCAAACGGTCCGTTGTGCCGTTTTGCAATTTTTGAAACCGAAACGCTTTATTGTTTGGCTATGGATTTCCACCACCTTGTATTTGACGGAACATCAGCTTCTGTTATTTGTAAGGAAATCACGCTTGCTTATAATGGAGAGGAAATTCCGAGCGAACAGCTCACACAGCTTGACCTTGCTGTTTATGAGGAAAAATTGGAAAATACAGAGGCTTATGCCGCCGCCAAAGCGTATTATGACGGTATTTTTTCAGGCGTTGACGCTAAATCTGAGATTACGGCGGATTTCAAGGAAGATGTTGCTGTTGAAAATAAGCCTGCCGCTGAATTTAATATTTTTGTTAATGATGCTTTGTCCTCAGCAAATGTTGAGGCTTTTACCCATAAAATCGGTGTAACACCGAATACACTTTTCCTCGGTGCATACGAATATGCCGTATCAAAATTTACGGGACAGTCTGAAACGGTCGTTTGTACCGTTGACCACGGCAGACATGACAGCCGTATGCAGAATACGGTCGGCATGATGGTGCGTACTTTGCCGCTTTATGCAAATATTGATGAGGAAAGCACTGTTGCCGATTTTCTTTCTTCTGTTCAAAACAACCTGCAAAACACAATCAAACATGATGTTTACCCGTTTGTCAAATTGTCCTCCGACTATGATATTGCGGCCGATATTATGTTGGCGTATCAGTCGGACGCTTTCAACAGTTTTGAGATTGGCGGTGTCAATCTCAAAATGATACCTATCCCTGTTGAAAGTTCTCTTGCAAAATTGAATATCATGATATTCAAAGCAAACGGCGGTTTTGAATTGCGTTTTGAATACCGCAGTGATTTGTATTGTGAAGCAACAATTCGCTCCTTTGCCGATATGTATGTCAAAATTCTTGGAGAGTTTATGACGAAGGCAAAACTGTATGCCATTGAGTTCCTCAACAATAAGCAGACCTCAATTCTTGACAGTTTTAATATGACTACCGTTAAATATGACACAAGCAAAACGGTTGTGGATTTGTTTAGAGAACAAGTCCAAAAAACACCCGACCATACAGCGGCTGTTTATCTCGACAAACATTATACATACGCTGAACTTGATGAAATCACAGAGCGTCTTGCGGGATATATTCATAATCAGGGTATCGGCAGAGAAGATGTTGTTTCCGTACTTATTCCAAGATGTGAATATATGGCGATTGCGTCTTTGGGTATTTTGAAGTCGGGAGCGGCATATCAGCCACTTGACCCCTCTTATCCGCCCGAAAGACTGAACTTTATGATTAAGGACGCAGCAGCTAAATTGCTGATTGCAGACGAAAGTCTTTTGGAACTTGTTCCCGATTATAAAGGAGAGGTTTTGCTGACAAAGGATATTCCTACCTTGCCACCATGTGAAAAGATTACCGAAAGACCGCAGCCCGAAGATTTGTTTATCATGCTCTATACCTCAGGTTCAACAGGCATACCCAAAGGAGCAATGCTTGAACATAAAAATATTGCAGCGTTCTGTCATTGGTATAAAAATACTTTTGAGTTGACGGAGGAAAGCAAGGTTGCCGCTTATGCAAGTTATGGATTTGATGCCTGTATGATGGACTTGTATCCCGCATTAACAAGCGGTGCGGCAGTGTACATCATTGACGATGAAATCCGACTGAACCTGGTTGATATTAACAAATATTTTGAAGCAAACGGCATTACCCACAGTTTTATGACAACACAGGTGGGACGACAGTTTGTAAGCGAAATTGACAATCATTCTCTCAAATATATGCTGACGGGTGGAGAAAGGCTTGTGCCGATTGAACCGCCGAAGAACTTTAAGTTTGTCAACCTTTACGGTCCGACAGAATGTACGGTTTGCATAACCTCACAGATTGTAGATAAACTTTATGACAGAATACCGATAGGCAAAGCACTTGATAACATAAAGCTGTATGTTATCGACAAATACGGCAGACGATTGCCGGTTGGAGCTTTGGGTGAACTTTGCGTTGCAGGCAATCAGGTTTCAAGGGGCTATTTAAACCGTCCCGAACAGACCGAAAAAGTTTATACCGCAAACCCATTCTGTAACGAAATCGGTTATGAAAGAATGTATCATACAGGGGATATTGTCCGCTGTATGTCAGACGGACGGATTGACTTTATCGGCAGAAATGACGGACAGGTCAAAATTCGTGGTTTCCGCATTGAACTTTCCGAAGTTGAAGGCGTTATCCGAGAATATGAAGGCATTACGGACGCTACGGTTGTTGCCCAAAAGCTGTCAACGGGCGGTCAGTGTATCAATGCCTATATTGTCGCCGATACAAAGATTGATATAGAAAAGCTCAATGATTATATTCGGTCTAAGAAACCGCCGTATATGGTTCCTGCCGCCACAATGCAGATTGATAAAATTCCGTTAAATGTCAACGGTAAAGTTGACAAGAGGAAGTTGCCTGAAATCAAAGCGGTTTCGGCGAAAAAAGAAAAGAGCGGTTCAAATGAAAGACCGTTGACTTTCCTCGAAAAGAAAATTGTTGCTGTTGTTGCAAAAATTATCGGACACGAGGAATTTGATATTTCCGATGACCTTTTAAGTATAGGTATGACTTCCCTGTCTGTTATCAAATTGGCGGTTGAATTAAATAAAACATTCGGTTTTGAAGCGAATGTCAAGAAAATGATGAAAGGCTGTTCCGTTCTTTCGATTGAGGACGAACTTCAAGAATTTATGCTCAGCGGTGCGGCGGAAAAGTCCAAACCCCAAGAGGAAAAGAAAGAATACAAGAGTCTGTATCCGCTGTCCAAAACACAGTTGGGCGTTTATTTGGACTGTATGAAAAATCCATACAGTACACTTTATAATATTCCTTCAATTCTGACTTTTTCAAAGTCCGTCAATGCTCAAAAACTTGCCGACAGTGTGAAACAGGTTATTTTGGCACACCCGTATGTGCTGACGCATTTAACGATACAAAACGAAGATGTGGAACAGGTTTATGTTGATAAAGCGGCGGTTGATATTCCCGTTCTTTCAATGACGGAAACACAGCTTGACAGCTTTAAAAAAGACTTTGTAAAGCCCCATAGTCTGATGAAAAGTCCGTTGTTCCGTATCAGTGTTGTTGAAACAGAACAGAATATTTATTTGCTGATTGATTTCCACCACCTTGTTTTTGACGGTGCATCTTTCAATCTGTTTGTCAATCAATTAAAAACGGTGTACGAGGGCGGTACGATTGAATCCGAAAAGTACACCTATTATGACTATATTGAAAACGAAATCGCCGCCGAAAACGGTGCGGAATATCAAAAAGCCGAGCGGTTCTTTGAGGATATGATGAAGAACTTTGAGTCGGCAAGTGAAATTACGCCCGATTTGAGCGGACTGCCCGAAAACGGACAGCTTGCCGAAGCCGCTGTGCCGATTGATAGGGGACAAATTGAGAAATTCTGTTCCCAAAACAAAATAACACCGGCTCATTTGTTCCTTGCGGCCACTTTCTATGCAGTGTCCCGTTTTACAAACAGCCGTAATGTTTACCTCAGCACAATCAGTAACGGCAGAAGTGATATGCGTGTGACAAACTGCTTTGGTATGTTTGTCAAGACTTTGCCGCTTGGCATTGAGATAGAGGATATTTCCGCTTTGGATTTTGTTCAAAAGAGTAAAACCGTCTTTACGGATACAATTGAAAACGAAATCTATCCCTATGCCAAAATTTGTGCGAAATACAGCTTTGCTCCTAATATCGTTTATGAATATCAGTTGGGCGTGGTTGAGAATTTGACAATAGACGGCAGTGAAGTTCGCAGAGATTATCTTGAAATGAACACCGCAAAATTTAAAACTGCTGTTCATGTCGAGGAACATAACGGTCAGCCATGTGTTGTTGTACAGTACAATGACGCTCTTTACAGTGCCGATTTGATGCAGACGCTTGCCCAATCGGTAGCTTGTGCCGCAAAGCACATCATTGAAAATCCGCAGGGCAAAATCCGCAAGGTATCTTTGCTTACAGACGAACAGCGTCAACAGATTGACAGTTTTGCAACAACATTGACTGCTCCGATTGAAACCAAACTTTTGCATAAGATGTTTGAAAAGCAAGCCGTTCAAACCCCTAACAGAAAGGCTCTTGTTGCCTGTGACAGAACATTGACTTATGCCGAACTTGACCGCTTTGCCAATATAACCGCAAATGCTCTGATTGCAAGGGGACTTCAAAAGGGTGCAAAGGTTGTAATTCTCCTTGAAAGAACCTCAAAATTCTTTACAACCCTTATAGGTATTCTGAAAGCAGGTGGTGCATTTATTCCAACCTGTCCTGAATATCCGAAAGAGAGAATTGACAGCATTATCGAGGATAGTGAGGCTGAGTTTGTTGTTACAGAGGGTGACCTTTTAAGCGTTTATGATAAAACGGTCGATGTCAATACCTTGCTTGCGGAAACAAACGACAGCAATCCCGAAGTTGATGTTCAGCCTGAGGATTTGGCATATCTCATTTATACTTCCGGTTCAACGGGCAAACCAAAGGGCGTTATGCTCCGTCATATCGGTATAGCAAACTATTTGACATACAGTTCCGCCAATATACAGGTCAAATATGTTGTTGACAACTGCCATAATTACGGCTCGGTAACCACCATTTCCTTTGATATGTCACTCAAAGAAACCATGCTTTCGCTCTGTCACGGTTTGACGCTTGTCTTTGCGAGTGATGAACAAACCGTCAATCCTATGGCGTTAGCAAGGTTCTTCAAGGAAAATGATGTTGATGTATTCAACGCCACGCCGTCCCGCCTTTTGCAGTATATGGAGCTGGACACATTTGCTAAGGCTATGGCAAATTGTAAAGTAATTCTGTCTGGCGGAGAGAAATACCCAAATAAGCTTTTGAAGATATTGCGTGAAAAAACAAACGCAA
>JBJEQG010000166.1:0-10649 GCA_051881635.1 Acutalibacteraceae bacterium | reverse complement strand
GGAGAGAAATACCCAAATAAGCTTTTGAAGATATTGCGTGAAAAAACAAACGCAAAAATTATCAATACTTACGGACCAACAGAGATTACGGTTTCCTCCAACGCCAAAGATTTGACAACCGCCGATGAAATTTCAATCGGCAGACCGCTGATGAACTATACGGAATATATTGTTGATACGGACAATAACCGTTTGCCGATTGGTGTTGTTGGTGAGCTTTTGATTTCAGGTTGCGGTGTAGCTCTTGGCTATAACAAGTTACCCGAACAAACGAAAAAATCATTCATTACCTTTGAAGGTGAACGCACATACCGCTCAGGTGACTATGCGAAATGGACAAAGAATGGTGATGTTGTCATTCTCGGCAGAACGGATAACCAAGTTAAGTTGAGAGGTTTGCGTATCGAGTTGGGAGAAATCGAAAAGTGTCTGACCAATATTGAGGGCATTAAGAGTGCAGTTATTCTTATAAAGAAAGTCGGTAAATCGGACGCTATTTGTGCCTACTATACCGCTGATAAACCGCTTGAAGTCAGTGCAATCAAGGACGAACTGAAAAAGAGCCTGACAGATTATATGATACCGACCGCTTATGTTCAGCTTTCCGAAATGCCTTTGACACCAAATGGCAAGATTAACACAAAGGTTTTGCCTGAACCTGAAATTGGTGAAAAGACAAATGGAGCTTTGCCGTCAACAAGAATTGAAAAGCTGTTCTGCAAGATTTTTGCACAGGTTTTGGATTTGGATACGGTTTATGCCGATGATAATTTCTTTGACATCGGCGGCAGTTCCCTGACTGTAACAAGAGTAGTTATAGCGGCGAGCAAGGAAAACATCGAAATTGCTTATGGTGATGTTTTTGCCAATCCGACACCCCAAGCCCTTGCAAAACTTACGGATAAATCGGGCAATTCTCAGCAAGATGACTTTGAAAATCTCGGTAACTTTGATTATACTGAGATTGACAAACTTTTGCAGAAGAATACCCTTGAAAATTTCAAGCAAGGAGAGAAACAGCCGATTGGCGATGTGCTTTTGACAGGTGCGGCAGGTTTCCTCGGCATACATATTTTGTATGAGCTGCTCCATAAGTATAGTGGCAAGGTTTACTGTCTGTTGCGTGATAAAAACAATAACCCCGCAGAAAACAGATTGAACGCTATGTTCTTCTATTACTTTGAGGAAAGTCTTAAAGAAAAATACGCCGACCGTGTAATTGTTTTGAATGGTGATGTCACAATCAAAGATTCCTTTGATAAATTCCTTGCCTATAAAATTGATACGGTTATCAACTGTGCGGCAAATGTTAAACACTTCTCCAAAGGAACAGATATTGAAGATGTCAACCTTTACGGTACACTGAATGTTATTGACTTCTGTAAAAAGGCAAACGCCCGCTTGATTCATGTTTCAACCATGAGTGTTGGCGGTATGTTTGTCGGTACGGCAGGCAGTGTAACACATCTTAAAGAAACACAGCTTTATTTCGGACAACATGAAGGTTCAAAATATACGCTTTCCAAATTCCTTGCGGAACGGGCAATCCTTGATGAGGCAACAAAAGGATTGAATGTCAAGATTATGCGTGTCGGTACGCTGGCAGCAAGAAACAGCGACGGCGAATATCAGATTAACTTTACAACCAATACATTTATGGGGCGTTTGAAGTCCAATCTGCTTATTGGAAAATATCCGTATGAGATGATTGAAATGCCGTTTGAGCTTTCGCCGATTGATTTTGTTGCAAAAGCGATTTTGCTTCTTGCACAAACACCGAAAGACTGTACCGTATTCCACCCGTTTAACAACCACACACTTATGATGGGCGATTTGTATGCGGAAATGGATAAAATCGGTTTACATTCTTCCGCTGCCGAAATGGAAGAATACGAAAGGGCTTTGGAGGAAGCAAAGCAAAATCCCGAAAAAGCAAAAGTTCTTTCAAGCATGATTGCTTACGAGAATATGGCACATGGTCAAAAGGTCTATCCTGTTGCCAAGAGCAACGCCTATACCATGCAGGTGTTGTATCGTATGGGATTCAGATGGCCTGTGACTTCACTTGATTATATGAAACGCTTTATCAACGCTTTGCGTGGACTCGGTTTCTTTGATTAAGTGTAAAACTATCCGTCTTTGATTTTATGGAGGGTTTAATATGCGAAGAATCATAAGTGTTCTTTTAAGCATGGCTTTTGTAACAGCCGTATCAGTGCCTGTCTTTGCCACTGATACAGAGGGTGAAAGTTTTGATATTAAGATTGTACATACCAACGATATTCATGCCCGTGTACAGGAAAAGGCGTCAGGTGGCATTATCGGTATGCCCAAGCTGAAAACCTTAATTGATAACTATACCGCCGATAGTGATATGAAGCTGGTTTTAGATTCAGGTGACCTTTATCATGGTCAATCTTTTGCAACGCTTGTTGAGGGGGTATCTGTGGCTCAGTTGGTTCAGGCTTGTGGTTATGATGCGATGACGGCAGGAAATCATGATTGGAACTATGGCAAAGAACAGCTTAAAAATTTGGAAACGATTTCAGACTGTGCTGTTCTGGCTGGAAATGTTGTCGATACAGACGGCAATCCGTTTTTTGACCAAGAATATTTGGTAAAGGTTGTTGAGAAAAACGGTGTTGAATTGAAAGTCGGCATTTTCGGCATGATTGACCCCAAAATTTACAGTTCAACAGCACCGTCCAATGTTGAGGGACTTGTATTTACGGATATGACCGCTTATGCCCAAGAAGCGGTTGCCGATTTGGAAGATATGGACTGTGATATTGTTATTGGGTTGGTTCATGCCCTTAATCCCGCTGACCTTGCCGAGAGCGTTGACGGTGTTGACCTTTGGCTTGCGGGACATGAACACCGTGATATTGATACGGTTGTAACGACACCTAACGGTTCGGAAAGCCGTATTATTGAAAACGCCTATTATCTTTATGAGGCGGGTTTGATTGAGATTAAATGTTCCGTTGACAGCAGTGGCAATATTGAAAATCTGAATATTACGGCAGATAAGGTTACTTATGATAATGTCAAAGATTTTGACGGAGATACAACGGTTCAGGCATTGATTGACCAAATCAATGCCGATGAAGCCGTTAAATTGGAAAAAGTTGTCGGTTCAGCACCGGAAGATTTAGACGGTGTTTGGGAGCATTTAAGAATTGGCGAAACCAATTTGGGCAGAGTAGTTACAGACGCTTATCTGCTTGAAACAGGTGCCGATATTGCATTTGAAAATGCAGGCGGTATTCGGGCATCAATTTCCAAAGGTGATGTAACCTATGGAAATATTATTGGTGTTGCACCTTTCGGCAATTATATTGTAACAAAGCAAATCACGGGTGCGGAAATTTTGGAAGTCCTTGAAACCGCATTATCACTCCAAGTTGAATGTATCGCCGCCAATAATTCAGGTGATTACGATGCATGGCCCAGACACAGCGGTGAATGTTTGCAAGTGGGCGGTATGACTGTGAAGTATGACCTGTCAAAAGAAAATGGAAGCAGAATATGGTATGCCGAAGTGCAGGGCGAACCGTTGATTAAAGATAAACTTTATACGGTTGCCACCAACAATTTCCTTGCCATTTCTGATGTATATCCGCAGCTTGCAACGGCAGAGGAAGTGGGACAATATTCCGCTTGCGATGAGGCTTTGATTAAATATTTCGGACAGTCCGAAGAAACTGTCCTTGAAAGTGTTACAACCGCCCGTATGATTGAGGAAACCTATACTGAACCGAGTTCAGGCGATGAACCCGAAGAAAGTTCCAAGCCTGAGGAAAGCTCTAAACCTCAACAAGAACCGTCCTCTGATGTTTCCGTTCCAACAGATGAGCTGTCCACAGGCGATAGTACAGCTCCTATAATAATGGTTATTGTTATGCTCATTAGCACAGCCATTATCGGTTTGTCTTGTGTTGGTATTAGTGTGATGAAGAAACAACAAAAATAATCATGGAATTGAAAACAGGTTTTGCTGAAAATGCAAAGCCTGTTTTTATATTAACAAAATGACTATAGATAACTATCATTGAATAAGCATTGTGTTTAAGTTTAAAATGGAGGGTAATACCTATGAAGTTAGAAGAACTATTTAAAAATTTAAAATCTTTGCTGATACAAGAGCCATATAATGACTCCATAAATTTGGAAAGTATATTAAAAAGGAAATACAAAATTTATATTCCGATTGTAATCTGTTTGTCAATCTTATCTCTTGTTTTACTTGTAGTCGGTATAATTGGCAGTGTAAAACTCGGTTACAATGAGGTCATTGATATTAAAGGCGGAAAACAAAAATATACCACACCGCTGACGGTTATCATTATTGCAGCTGTTTTTCTGTTTATTACAATATGTATGGCAATTTTGTTGTTCAAAAAAATGATGCCGATTAAATACTTTATTGAAACTCATAATATGGAGGAGATTAACAGCAGTTTAAACAGCAATTTTAACACCGATAATATATATCCAAAAATGTCCCTCTATGTAACGGATAAGCTCTTTATATCAACAGAAAAGATTATGTCCGTAAGGATTGCCGATGTTCGGTCGGTTTGGATTTCTGCCCGTGAAACATCAACGATTATTACAGGCGGAATGATAGATATGGTGGGTATCAGAGTTAGAATGAAAGACGGTAAGCTTGTGACACTATATGATTGTAAGAGCCGTATGGACGACGAATACAAGGCAACATCAATGTGGGGAGATGTTAATTTTCGGGGCGGCTTAACAGATGAAATGGAACAATTTGAAAGAAAGATAAAAAGGGAATTTCCCGATATAGAAGTTTTATCGGATTTGTAATTTTTAATAAAACAGCCCCTATTGCAGATTGATTTTGCAATAGGGGCTTGTGTTTAGTCCAAGTCCAAATAATGCCGCCAAAAGTTTTCGGAGGTTAATTCCTGTTTATGTTCACGATAAGAACGGACAGCTTTTTTATACTTAAAAAGTATTTTAAAACTCATGCAGATAATTTTAAAACCGTATTTGAATAGGGCAGACCGCTTTTGACAAGTGACATAGCCTTTATTTTTGGTAATATCCCAATGTAAAAGACGCTTTCTTAAAAAGCAGTTGGTCGGAATACATTGTGCGGCATCAACAGTGTAACATTCATGTTTTTTGGTTCGGTAAAAGCACTGTGGAAGAAGATAACCGTTGAGTGTAAAAGTCTGAATTGGTTTGGACGCAATCCGAAGGAGCGATTGGCGGTATTCGTCCTCATGAAATTCCACACCTTCCTGTATCAATTCATCAGCGGTTTTCATAGGGGGACATGACTGCATAAGTGCTTTGTTGAGTTTTTCGCCGTCCGTATGCAGAAGAAAATCAGCACCTTGCAAAAAATCATTATATGCCTTGAAAATCAGGTCAGCAATAAAATATCGCTGAAAGACAATTTGTTTTCCGACACCTTTAATGAGTTTGAGAATTTGAAAGCCCATATAAGATTTGTTGTCCTGTACCGCTGACAAAATCAATTCATTCCGTTTGACATAGTATTCAACAAAGCCGTCATACTTGCCCTCGAAATCTTCATGCCATACCGACAAGCCGTTCATAATCAAAATCGGAGTTTTGTTTCTCAAACCGTATTCAATATCATCTGTTTTAATAAACAGTGGCAAAGGACAGCCGACACGCTCCAAACAGTCCATTGTATAACAGCAGAACCACCATGCATTATAATTCGGTGCAGTGAGGTTTTCAATCGCCAAAACATCGTTCCAATCGGTTAAATTCAAGCCTCTGCCGAGATTTTCTATGCGTTTGCCGTCCCAAAATGCCCCAGCTTCATGTTGCGTGACCTTGTCACTTAATTTAATCATTGAGCCGCCAATAGTAAGATGTGAATGGTCTTTTTTGAGCAAGGAAAGCAATGTATAAAGTTTTGAAAAAACAGAGCAGTCTAAAAGAACATCATCGTCCATGAAAAGAACATGAGTGTGATTTCGGTCACTGTGTGCCGCCTCCATAAGTCCTCGTGTAAAACCCGCACTGCCACCGCAATTCTTGTTTTGAAAGAGTGAAACAAAACTGTTTTCAATCGTATCAGCGGAAAGTGTATGCCCGTTATCAATGACATAAAAATGAAAACTATCCTCAGAAAGTTGTTTGTTTGTTTCCAAAAACTGATGAATAGAACGGAGATTTCTTAAAATATATTTTTCACGCTTGTAAGTACAGATAACTACGGCAATGCTAATGCGTTGTGGCTGTTCAGCAGATTGAACGGCATAGCCACCGCCGAAAAATTGACCGTCCGTTTCCGCTGTCAGAGAAAAATACAGCATATCAAGATCGCCTGTTGGAATTTCAATGGAAACGGTTGTGCGTTCTTTGGAGGAAATTTTTTTCCGAACAAGAGAAGTATTTTGCAAACTGTCAGCAGATACACCGAAAACCTCTGCCAAAAAAGTTCCGCAAAAATCCAAATTTATAAATAATCTGTCCCATTCACAATAGGTTTTATATTTTCGGTATGCAAGGGCATTAAAGTAGGTATTGAAATTTGCCTTCCCATTTGTTTTAAAGACAATGCTGTTGTCACAAAGAGTGGCATTGTTTTCGGAAAGGCGGATATACATATTCTTTTCGGAGCAAATATGTTCTTGTGGAAAGCTGAATGAAAAAAGCTCGGTCATGGTCATTTCTCCATTATAGTCGTCTTAAAACAGCCCGTCGCAAAGAACCCGGAGGGGCAATAAAATACCAAAAGCGGTTGAAAGATTGGTTTTTGCTTGCACCGTCCAAATCAGAAAAATGCACACGAGGCACTTCCGCCCAGCGAAAACGGTTTGTCTGTTTGATGAAAGTGAAGTAAATTCCAAAAAGGCGTTCTGCAATTTTTCCGTCATCACGCAGACAACGCTCATCTTCTGAACGCAAAGCGTCCATACGCTCTAAAAGGTCAAACAGCCATGTACAATAGTCCTCAAATAAATCCCGTTTCATGATGAACATATTACAGAAATAGGCATTTTTTCCGTTAAGATAATCTTTGGCGGATTGACGGTATTGCGGATAATATTCCTCAATCAACTTTTGGATTACCGTCATTTCGTCCGTTTTAGGTTTCTCACAGCGGTTGTATTGTTGTATGATTGTTTCATGGATATTTTCGGCGGTTGGTGCAATAATGTCATATTGTTCGGTTATTCGTTCCAAATCCGCAACAGTAAAATGAATACGACAAAGTGTTTCATCAGTAGGGGCATGAAAAATAGAATAGGGGCGAACCTTTCTTTTGTGTGTCAAGTCGCAGATTTTATTTTCTTCAAAGCTAAAATAGCGTCTGTGGTGCAGAAAGCCGACAAAGTCACTTTGGGTATTTTTCCATGCCCAATATTGGGCGGTAAGTTCACAGTAATAGGGATTTTTTTCAGAAATGTTAATGCCATTGTCATCGTAAAGCATATTTGGAAAACGCTGTTCCGACAAGGCACAGCCAACCTGTATGGCTTTTATCGGCGGAGATATGGTTATCTCATTCAGAGAGGCAGCGAGAAGAAGTATATTGTCGGACATAAAAGCACCTCTTTTCAAAAGGACAAATGAATTTATTGTTCCAACTTTTCAAGTATGAACAGACAAAAATATAACCGCACAGAGTGTCTGTACGGTTATGGTTGTGTTGTTGGAATACACTGTTTTCAGGTGTTAATAAACGAAATAAGAAATAATATTTACAGCGATTACAGCAAAGAAAAACAGAATGGCAACGAATTTTGTGAGTTTAGCAAGCATAGCGTCTGCTGTTCGTGCCTTGCCCTTAGAAAGAAAGGAGTCTGCACCGCCTGTAACAGTACCGATACCCTGTTGATGTCCTTCCTGCAAGATAACGGTGATAATGATAAATACAGCAATAAGCAAAACCAATGCACCGAGAATAATTTCCCAAAGACCCATTTTATAAAACCTCCAAGATACGAAACGATATATTTTCTTCGATATTGTATCATATTCTTTCAGTCTTTGCAAGCCTTCTTTTAAAAAATTAACAATTCGCCAAAAATAATAATTGATTTGCTGTTGATTTTATGTATTGACATTTGAAAAACATAGTGGTAATATTTGGTTATCTTAATTATTTAGGAGGAAAATATGAGCAAGTTTTTAAAGGTATTAAGTTCATCAGCTTTGGCTCTTGCGGTTATGGTTTCCGCAATGCCCGCATTATCTTTGGCAGCTGTCGAGGACGGCACAGACGGTACGGAAAGCACTTATGTTCCTGTTTCCGACCCTGTTGATATTGATATGAAAAAGGTATATGAATCTTGGGTCAACTATCCGGGTGAGTCCTATGGTTCAGCTTATGCCGCAGGTTGGGTTTATAACAGCACAGAGGGCTACATGAACACAACCGAAAATGTTGGTTGGACAGGCTTTTATAATCCCGATATTACCGAATTTACATCAGGTATTTTTGGTTTCAGTATGAAAAACGAAAATTTTGACCCGTGTGGTTTTGCATGGGGTATTCAGGTAAGTGGTACGGAGGAAGACCCGATTTATTCCTTCTATGCTTATGAAGAATGTGAATACAGCAGCAAATGGTCAATCGCTTATATCGAGGAATGGCACCCGGCAAAGAGTGTACATTCACACCAGGGACCGCTTTATCATGGTACAATAGATGCCGCTGACGGTCAGTATGATCATAGTGGTAAAACAGGCCATGTCGGTTTCGCCAAAGGTACGGTTTTGGCTTACGGTAATTTAGATGCTTCCATAAGAAGAGAATTTCATGATATTGTTATCGAAGTTGAAGAAGACAATGTAAAGGTTTATATCAACAGCGAACTTTTGACAACTGTTGAAACACCTGTACAGAGCGGTAGTTTTGGTCCGTTTGCTACAAGTAACCCCGATGCTTATTTCTCAAACATGAGCTTTACTTCCACAGATACAGCCGTTATGGAGCCGAAGTTTGAGTATAGAAATCCGAAAGATGAAGCTATCACATCAGCTTATGTTGGTGACATGATGTCAGTTGTTGACTTGTCTACCGCAGAAGGTGCAGAGATTGACCAGTACATTTGGACAGTAACCAAAGACGGCGAAGAAATTTATACAGGTTCTGAGCCTTTCACAAATTACACAAAAGAAGCCGGTGAGTATGTAACAACACTTCAACTCATTAATGCTTACGGTATTCGTTCTTCTGTTTATTCCTTGACTTTAACAGTTAAAAATGATTTGGCTCCCTATTTCACTTATAATACGGTTGATGAAAACGGAGTAATCGGTGAAGCTGTCGACAGTGCTTTTGTTGGCAGTGGCATTACAGTTGTAGATAATTCAAGTTATATTGGTTCTCCGATTGCCACATATCAGTGGGTTGTAACTTTGAACGGCGAAGAAATCTATAACGCTTCCGAGCCGTTTGCCGATTATACAAAGACAGCCGGTGTATATACAACAACATTGACTATCACAAATGAAAAAGGCGATGTTACTAAAAGTTACAGTTGTGATTTAGCCGTAAGTGAGGCTCCTGTTGAAGAATCATCAACACCTGAAAGCTCAAATGAAGAACCTTCAATTCCTGAAAGTTCAGTAGAAGAGCCGTCAGCTCCCGAAAGTTCAAGCAGCGAAAACTTCAATACAGGTGACGCTGCCTCTGCGGGTATTTTGGGTGCAGTTGCTTTGACAGCCGCTGCTGCCGCTGTTGTATTGACACTCAAAAAGCGTAAACTTGATAAATAATTTATAGCTTATAATAAAGGCTTTTGATGACTTAACTAAGTTGTCAAAAGCCTTATTTTTATTGTTCACTTTTATTTCCTGAAAATTTATCGTTAAGATTTATTTCTGTTAAGCTATTGATAATTTTTTCGGAATAGTGTATGCTATTATCCATAAGACAACGACTAATTAAGTTTTTTTGGTTGGTAGTTCCATTATAACTCTTTTTTGTGATATTTCTAACAATCTTTTATTTTTGAAATGTTTTTCACAATGGTATCTTTTCTATGAAATTATATAATTCCGAAAGGGGTGTTGCTCTTTGAAAGCTGAAAAAAAGAAAAACACTGTATCGGATAAAAAAATAAAGTTAAAGCTTATTGCACGCTTTTTTTGTACACTCATAACTCTTATTATTCTTATTCTTTCATTTATCAGTTTTGGCTGGTTTACGGAAGGCGGACCTTCAAATATAAATTTAATGACCTTATCAGCCGAAGATGACGGTTTTGAAATTGCAACTGTGGGCGAAGAGGGCATATATGATTCGTATATATCCGGCGTTTCAAAAGGCTCAGAAATACAGGTAGTTGATGAAAATTCCGACCACATAACACTAATATCCTCAAACGGCGGAGAGATAAAGTGGAAGTTGAGTGATGACAGCAATATAGGAAACTATTCAGAAAACAATACAAAAGATACTTCAAAAGGTATTCAGCCGGGTAGCAGTGGCAAAATTACATTTTATGTTATAGCCAAACGGAATGGCATACTGAATGTCAGTTTTTCTCTCAGTACAATTTTATATAAAGAGAATACTGCAACAACCATTGAGGAAATTACAGATACAGCAGTTACAAAACTTGTAAAAGGACATATTTTGTTTTTTGAAAAATTTGAAAATTCAGTTTATTCCAATAGAACAA
>JBJEQG010000165.1:0-1686 GCA_051881635.1 Acutalibacteraceae bacterium | reverse complement strand
GGAATGACGATGTCTCAAAAAATTTTGGCGGCTCATGCCGGTCTTGAACAAGTCAAAGCCGGTCAGCTGATTGAAGCAAACTTGGATATGGTTCTCGGCAACGATGTTACCTCCCCTGTGGCTATCAATGTATTTGAAGGCTGCAACGCCACTTCTGTTTTCGACAGAACAAAGATTGCAATGGTTATGGACCACTTCACCCCAAATAAGGATATTAAAGCGGCTCAACAATGTCAGCAGGTTCGTGTTTTTGCGGACAAGTATGACATCAAAAATTACTTTGATGTTGGTGACATGGGTATTGAACACGCTTTGCTCCCCGAAAAAGGATTAGTCGGTCCGGGAAGTCTTGTTATCGGTGCGGACTCTCATACCTGTACTTATGGTGCTTTGGGTGCATTCTCCACAGGTGTTGGCTCAACCGACATGGCGGCAGGCATGATTAGCGGCAAAGCATGGTTCAAAGTACCGTCCGCTTTGCGTTTTGTTTTGACTGGCAAGCCCGCAAAATGGGTTAGCGGTAAAGATATTATTCTGCACATTATTGGCAAAATCGGCGTTGACGGTGCTTTATACAAATCCATGGAGTTTGTCGGTGACGGTTTGCAGTACATTTCTATTGATGACCGTTTGTGTATTGCCAACATGGCTATTGAAGCGGGTGCAAAGAACGGTATATTCCCCGTTGACGATATTACAAGAGAATATATTAAAGACCGTTTCCAAGGCACACCTGTTGAATTTACTGCCGATGAAGACGCTGAATATGACGAAACATACACAATCGACCTCTCAACCTTGCGTCCAACAGTTGCTTTTCCGCATTTGCCCGAAAATACAAAGACGATTGACGAAATCGGGGCAAATGAGGTAAAGATTGACCAAGTTGTTATCGGTTCATGTACAAACGGACGAATTACTGACCTCCGTGCCGCTGCCGCTGTTTTAAAAGGCAAAAAACTGGCTAAGGGTGTCAGATGTATTGTTATTCCAGGCACACAGCAGGTATGGCTGCAAGCCATGCATGAAGGCTTGTTTGACATCTTTGTTACAGCCGGAGCTGTTGTTTCCACACCAACCTGTGGTCCATGTCTTGGCGGACACATGGGCATTTTGGCAAAGGGTGAGCGTGCCGTTTCCACAACAAACCGCAACTTTGTTGGGCGTATGGGTCATGTTGAGTCCGAAGTTTATTTGGCAAGTCCTGCTGTTGCCGCCGCAAGTGCCGTAACAGGATATATTACCGACCCCGAAAAGGTTTAAGAAAGGAGTTTCCGTATGAAAGCACAAGGTACAGTTCATAAGTACGGCGATAATGTCGATACAGATGTTATCATTCCCGCCCGTTATTTAAATACAACCTCCCACAAGGAATTAGCGTCCCACTGTATGGAGGACATTGACATTGATTTTGTCAAAAAAGTCAAGAACGGCGATATTATGGTTGCCGAAAAAAACTTTGGCTGTGGTTCTTCAAGAGAACACGCCCCCATTGCAATTAAAGCCTCCGGAATTTCCTGCGTTATTGCCTCTACATTTGCCCGCATTTTCTATCGCAACGCTATCAATATAGGTTTACCGATTTTGGAGTGCGATGAGGCGGCGAAGGAAATCAAGTCGGGTGACGATGTAAGTATTGACTTTGATACAGGCGTTATCACAGACAACACCACAGGCAAGACCTAT
>JBJEQG010000164.1:28001-32744 GCA_051881635.1 Acutalibacteraceae bacterium | reverse complement strand
ATGCTGTTGCGGAAAGAATATGCGAATTAAAATTGGGATATAAACTTGATAAGTCAAATATTACACCCAAACTGTTAAGGGAAAAAGTGGAACAGCTTTTATCGGATACAGAAGTAGAGCAAAATGTAAAGAAAATGGCTGAGGTTATGCAGTTTGCCGGAGGTGTAAAAATGGCAGCAGACCGTATAGAGGAATATTGCAACAACTAATTTAATAACATGATGGCTTATAACAGATAAAAAGGGTTGATTGAAATGAGCAGGGATATTTTTCAGTATTATGAAAAAAATGTAAAAATGCTTTGTAAAGATGGATTGGTACTGACAGGTTTAATTGCTGACTATATTCCAACAGGTGATATTGAAAGTATCGAAATTATCGGTTAAGTAAATAATAAAATTGAAAAATAAAATTAACCGCCCTGAGTAATCAAGGCGGTTTTTTATAATCAAAAAGTTGAAAAAAGATAATCATTTTTTAAAGTTGGATTTTATTATATTCACAATCTAAACCCGCCAATAATTAAAATAACAAGATAAATAAGGAAAGATACAAGAGCCGTCAGCATAATGATATGCATTGCAAGTTTTAAAACCTTTTTCATTTTCTCATCTCTTTTCTATACAGAAATATCTTTAAAGGATAAAAGAATATGATATTCCACACCAGCATCAAAAGGATATACACACGCTCTCACTTTTAAGTATTGAATATAGTTCGGATAACCATAAAGGACGATAGCCATTTGTGTAGTGAAATACGGCATTTTTAATTTCCGCTGCTTTTATGAATCCGTTTTCATTATCATAGAATATAACTTCATCGCAATATGGTATGACCGTTTTTAGGGATTCAAAGCGTGTTGTATATCGTCGGTGGACATCTTCAACGGGAATGTTATGTCCGCCTTTACGGACACGATTTTCAATCCTTTTCAAACTTTCATCTTCACTGTTCAGACCGATATAAAACATACGCACATAATAGCCTTTTTTTCGTGCTATTTTTACTGTCCGAAGTGTCATGTGTCCCGACAGCGTTGTTTCTTGCGTAAAGGATATATTCTTGTCAAGACAGTCATTTATAATCTGTACAGCCTGTTTTCCGGCAGAAATAACATTTCCGTTGTTTTGTTTCGCTATATAGTCGGCGTCAATTATACGCCCGAGTATCAGTCCCTGACCTTCAAGAACACCACGAAGACTTGTTTTTCCTGTACCGTTTACACCTGCTATTATTGTGTAAATATTCATTCGTATAATCACTACCTTGTTTAATAAATTCAACAATTTAAATTAAATATTTCGTTATCTGCACAAATATATCTTTCTGTTTATCATTATAATCTATTATTTGGGAAAATACAAGTTATTTGAAAAACGATTGATTTTAACAGTAGGTATCTATAAACCATAATAACGCATAAATCTATTTATATGCGTGACAGTTGAGATGTTCATGTACACCTTTAATTTTGCTGTTGTTTTTAATATAAGAGTGTGGTAAAATAGTGTCGATTAAGTTGCAAAAAATGAAAAGGAGCAGCGTTGGATAGTTTGTGATTAAAACGATTAAGAAATAAAATTAACAGAGGAGGGAAGTCCTGTGGCAAAGGAATATTTGTTCAGCATATGTCTGTATATAGGAAGTGATACAAATTTAGAGCGTTCCATTTCGGGAATTATCGGAAAGGAAAAATTTTTCCGTGAGAATATGCAGCTTTTGCTTTTAGATAAACTTTGTTCGGAATATACCATAGGACTTTGTGAAAAATACACCGCCGCATATCCCGAAAACATTTTCTTTGTGGAGTGTCGTGGAAACTCCTGTGAAAAAGCCTACAATAATGCCCGCCCGTTGGCATTGGGGCATTATATCGTTTTTACCGATAATCTGGGGGTTTATACACCCGACACTTTTACTTCTATTGCAAAAAATATTGACCCGTCTGTTCTTGTTCTTACGCTGAATCCGGTGACCTTTTCGCCGTCTAAGGGTGAAGAATATTATATGCCTAAATATGATGAAGGGTGGGTGCATATTAACGATACACCTGACCGTTTTCATTTTATGTTGGGGGCATATTTCTTTGACCGCAATTTGATTGACGGTCTGTATTTTGATGATACATTGAGGTTTCATGCCGATGCCTGTTTTATTACTGAGGCGTTGCGTTTGGCTCAGTCTTATTATTTTTTGCGGAGCTTTAACTATACAACCGCCCGTTTGTATGAATATAACTTCAATGCTTATCCGCCACAATATGAAAAGTCATTTTATTCTGCGGCTGTCCAAAAGTTAATTATTCCGTATTTGCAGGAGCATGGGAACAGTGCTTTTGTACAGTCAGCCATGTTGTATTTGCTTTTGGTGAAGTTTTCGTTGAATATGGACGACCGCTTTAAGTGCATATTGACAAGCAGTGAAATTACGGAATTTTTCCAAGTTTGTTCCGAAGCCATGACATATATTGCCGACCCAATTATGTTGAATCCCGAATTGTACCGCCGTACCCGTTTGGTGGCGGAAACGGCATTCCGTTTGTTACGGCTGAAATATCATAATAAATACTTAAAGCCCGAAATGAACTATGTTACACAAGGAAACTGTACCTATACGGGGCGTGACCTGAAACAGAAAACCATAGCTCTCCATAGGGAATGGGTTGCAACCATAGGGGACGCTTTGGTTGGACGAAGCAGTGATATTTCCGTTAAGATTACCGCCATGAATTATGACCGACGGGGATTGATTTTGGACGGTGTTTTAGAGGGAGCGGCTTGTTTTGACGGTGAGGGGATAGAGCTTTTCATCGTGCGTGAAAAAAAAGAGTATAAAGTTCAGCGAACAGGTGTTTATAGCTTGACAAAGTTTTTTGGCGTATCACTGTTAAGCCGTTATACATTTCATCTTTATGTACCGCTGAGTGGCGGCAAGAGTGTTGACGATTTTAAATTTTATATACGCATTGGAGATAAAGTTTGCCGTATTCCACTGACTTTTGGTGGTGTTGGGGCAAGACTGTCATCTGAAATAAAAAGCAGTTATTGGGTTTTTGCGGATAAAATGGTTTATGTTGACCCCAAAAGTAACGCCATTATTGTTCGTAAAGCGACGGATTCCTTAATTCATCGCTGTGAGAGCAAATACCTTTCAGAGTTATTTCGTCATGTGACGCTCAAAGAATATTTTTATTACCGAAAACTGCGGTCTTTATTCCATAAGTCTTTGAAAGCGGAAAATAGAGAAACGATTTGGACTTTTTATGATGAAAGCGGCATTGACCGCAACGGCAATCTTCTTTTCCGTTTTGTTCGCAAATTCCGTGCAAACAGTGGCATAACACCATATTTTTCCGTCAAAGCGGGGAGCAGTGATGAGGCATTCCTCATGCCAAAATACGGCAATACCGTTCCTATTGGAACGGAGCGTCAAAAATTAGTTGTTATGCTGTCGGATATTATCATTGCGTCCGATTGTGATGTTTATGAATCTTTGGGATTTACCGCAAAGGACCGCTTATATTTGCGTGACCTGTTACAAGCCCATATCGTATCAGTTAAAAATTTCTTTATGACTGCACGAACCGCCCAATTTGATAACCGTTTAAGAGATAATGTTTCCTTGATGTTATGTTGTTCCGAAAGTGAGAAAAAACAACTTTTGCACCCTGTTTACGGCTATACAGAAAATATGCTGAGGGTAACAGGCTATCCGATGTTTGATGCTTTCCGTACCGAACCCGAAAAACAGATTTTGATTTATCCCGCCGAGCGTCATGAATTTATGATGTATGAAAACCTGTCTGACCGTTCATTTACGAATACAGCATTTTTCAAGGTTTACAATACACTTCTGAATGATGAAAAGCTGTTGAGTTTTGCGGAGGGACAGGGTTATAAAATAAATTTATTGCTGCCGCCGTCTTTGGAAAAATTTGTGCGTTGTTTCACAACAACCGCTATTACGGAGGTTGAACCTTATACGCCAGAAGCGGAACATAATCTTATGAGTAAAAGTTCAATTTTGGTGACCGACTTTTCAGAGGCACACTATATTTTTGCGTACCTTAACCGTGCCATTGTTTATTATTTGCCGACAGCGATTTCCATTCCCGAAGAATTTCATGATATGAATTTAACGGAAAAGGGTTTTGGTTCAGTGACCTTTGTGCAGAAAGATACAGTGCGTCAGATTTGCGATTGTATGCGTCATGAAGTGCCGAACTTGCAGGGGATATATAAATTCCGCCGAGATACATTTTTCACTTATATTGATTATCAAAACTGTGAGCGTGTTTTTGAACAACTGAAAGAATATCAAAGATATGTTAATGTTCTGAAAAACTGTACTGTCGGACCGATTGAAAAGAAAAAGCCACCCGAAAATAAAACCGAAGAGCCGATTGTTCAATCCGAGCTGCCGAAAGAACCTAAACAGCAGACGGTTGAAACAAAAAACATCAATTTGGAAAAGCCTGCCGTTCCCATATCAAAACGCACCGCCGAAATGGAATTTCAAGAACATCAGACAACAGAAGAACCAAAAGAACACAAAGTTATTCAGTTGGAGGAAATTGACCCTGCTACCCTTAAAAATCCCGTCCGTCCCCAAAAACAGTAAAGTGCTTTGGGATATTGTCAAGTTAAGTGCAACAAAAGACTTCATTAAAAGAAAGCAAATTCAAAAAACAAATAACAATAGTTAAAACCGCCCCAATACCTTTTTATTATGGAAAGGTAT
>JBJEQG010000164.1:9694-27901 GCA_051881635.1 Acutalibacteraceae bacterium | reverse complement strand
ACAATGGCTCGGGCAATCGCAACACGCTGTTTTTGTCCACCCGAAAGTTTATTGGCGGATTTTCGTGCCAAATCTGCCAAACCGACTTTTTCCAAAGCCTGCATTGCAAGTGCTGTTGCACTTTTATCATGCTTTTTCTTGGAAAACGACAACGGAATTTTAACATTTTCCAAAACGGAATATTCGTCCACAAGAGCAAAATCCTGCATGACAATGCCAATTTTTTCATTTCGGATTTTGGCAAGCTTTTTGTCGGAAAGCTTTTCAATAGAAATATCATCAATAGTATATGTACCGCTTTCAAAGGTATCAATACAGCCGATTATATGGAGCAAAGTTGATTTACCTGCACCTGAACGCCCTATAATAGCTGTCAATTCACCGTCAGCAATTTCGAGAGAAATATCTTTGAGGGCATGGAAAGCGTTGGATTTTTTGTAGTTGTAGGTCTTGTTGAGATTTTCTATCTTAATCATTATTTATTCTCCTTTATGGTTTCAACAGGTGTTGTACTGCGAACTTGGAAGAACGGAATAACCAGCGAAAGTATAAGCATTACAGCGATAATCGCAAGCGTTAAATACAGGTTGTTCCATTCAATACTTTGTCCGAAAAGAGCGGCATATTCGGTCGATTGAAACAGCAGATATGCGATTGTACCCACGATACCGCCGCCAAGGAGAATAATTGCGGAATATGCCGCCGAGATTTTCAAAGAGCCTTTCCAACGGCAACCGCACAGGAAATAGATACCATAATTGCGTAGCTGTTCCTTTGTATGCATGGCAACGGAACAAATCAATTCCACAAGAACAACTGCAAATACACAAATCAGAATGGGGAGCATTTTTTGCCCCTGTTCATTTAAATAGTTCATCGTTTTTGATTTCATTTCGGCAGTTGTTATATAGGTCGAGTTTACAGCGTATTTCATAAGCTGATTTTCATTATACGAACGGTCCTCAGCACTCGGTTCTGTATTGTAGTATATGTACACTATGGAGCGTGTACGGTAGCATGGGTCATGCAGTACCTTATCTGCACTGCATGAAACAAAAACTTTGTCCGTAAATTCCTCAGTGATATCATACATATATCGAATATCGTCCTCGCCACTTGTTATGCTTATGGCAGGCATATAGGAGTCAGGTCCGATAATACCCACAACCTTGATGTCAAAGTTGTACTGTGTTAAAAGAATATCGCCGAGTTTATATCCTGTTCCCGAAGTAACAACCGCTTCAACATAGCCGTCTGCATCTTTTTCGTTTGATGCCCAGCGTCCGCTTTCAAGCGGCAGGCACATTTTTGACATAATATTGGAGTCTAAGGCATAAATACTTTGATAATCCTGTGAATATTCCAATGAACTGTCATGGAGAATATGGGAATATGTTTCCGAAATTGTTAAATCACCACGAAGTGATTTATAGAACTTATCCAGAAGTGCTTTTTCATCATATCCGCCATTCGTTGAGCCTATAAGAGGATTATACTTTGGAAGAAAGATATAACCGTCATGTTCCAAAACATCAGCATAAGGTTTATAAGCAACTGCACGGTAATTATAAACTGAAATTGCCATGTTGCCAACCACAAGAATGGCGGCAAGTTCAAGTATAATCAAAATATTAAAGAGCGGCTTTTTTACAATGGAAAAAAAGCCATATTTCCAATACTGCATACACATCAGCACCTTTTTTGAAATTCGTAATTAAGTGATATTCCCAATTTTGGATATGGACAATCTGTAATTATCAACCTCTTTTCATATCAATAATACTTGCCTTTGTTGCGGGAATAATAGTAATTGCCATAATTATTAGGGCAAGAACAATATAGGCGGCAATAATAGTGATATAAACATCAGGTGTAAAGAACACATCAAATGAGGGGTACATTTCGGCTATTGGTTTATAACACAGATATTTAAAGACCACAAAACCCAGAGCTGAAGTTACAATCATTGTGAGGAAAATTTCAATCATATAAATTAAATGTATCTGCCGTTTTGTACCGCCGCAAAGTCTGAGGACAGTCAGTGTATTTTTCCTGTTTGAAAGAACATAGCTGTAAAATTTCGCAAGGGCAAAGAGAATAATTGCCATAACGACAAGAGAAATAATATATACCATTTGGCTTATCTGTCGTTCCATTGGCTCGTATGTGTCAGGAACTTCCGCAAGATAAATATTCATATCAAATATATCATTTATAATATTTTGAATTTCAGTTCGGCGTTTCGGCGTAGGAAGTTCGGTTAATACAATACTTACCCCAAACACTCTAAAATTATTATCTTGTAGGGAATTGTAAGGTATTGCACAGCCTCCAACTCTTGTACTTACATAGCTGTATTGTATATTATTAAGGGTTAAGATGTCACCCTCTTGATATTTTTTGTTATCACCCGAAAAAATATTTCCACTTGCGTGTTCAAAAACTTCTCCAAGAGCAGTCGGTTGATTTCCGGGAACAATTGATGTGACTGCCGAAGGTAATTTATCAATATCTTTTATATACAGTTTTTCGTTGTAAGCCATGTGAAAATTGGCAAAGGCAAAATCATCACCCAAAGCCGAAGATAGTTTATCAAAAGAGGGGCGTAATTCAGCAACCGTAGGACAGGCAGAATAATCAAGAAATTCTGATAGTTTATTATCAACTATGTAATAAGTTTTCTCTTTGCCTGTTTCAGAATCGTATTCGTGAGTTATTCCAAATTCCGGTGAGCCATCAAAATAGAATGAAAAGCCACGGAAATATATGTTATCATCGGTAGCCTTGTTTCCAGTATCTTCAACATAATACATATTGTTTGCCATACCGCAAACAATGAAAACTGAAATACAGCAAATAACCTGTACGATAATTAAAAAGAAAAACATAACCGTATGGTGAAGAAAAAAAGTTTTGATATTCTTAAAAACAAAAGAAAGTGATTTCATAAGTCATAAATTCCTTTCCAAGATAAATCCTTTAATGACTATTGTGTTTCTTATCAACGATACTCTATCGCTTAATGAGGAAAGAATAATCAAAATTTAGTGATGTGATTGCCTGTTGTCTAAATTATATCATCTAAAAAATTTTTTTCAATAAAAATATGACATTTTTATACAAAAAAGTTCGACAAAATTTTCACTGTTTATTTGTGAGAAATAACGAATAATATTTTTTATGAAAAAAACCGTCGGTCAACTGAATTTTTCTCAGTTTGCCGACGGTTTTTATTTGGAATTTATAAGCGTGTATTTAATTGTTATTGAATATCAAATTCCTTGACGGTTAAAAGAATATTAAGGTTTCCGTTTTTAACACGAAGTTCGTCAATGAATTGTTTGCGGTTTACACCCTTTTTGAGTTGAATTTTATAGGAAATCTCAAACAAAGCACCAAAATCACAGGTCCTGATTTTTAGAAGTTTATAATCGGAAGTGTAGTTTTTTAAAATATCATCAAATGTATCTTCAAAATTGAGGTCCTCAGGAACAGTGATTTTTAACATCATGGTTTCGGGTTTCGGAACGGCAAAGCGACAGGCATAAAGTATAAACAGCAAAGCAATCATAATTGCTGCAAAGAAAATGCCAACATAAATATAACCTAAACCGCAGGAAAGTCCGATTGCCAAAGAGAGTGATACATAGGCAACATCTTTTGGTTCGGCAGGTAAACTTCTAAAACGGATAATCGTAAATACACCGGCAATCGAAAATGCCGTTGCCAGATTATTGCCGACAATCGGCACAACCAAAATAATGATAATAGCAATAACAGGGGGGAGCATAACAAGCGTAAGAGCCTGACTGTTTGAGTAGTTTGTTTTTCTATTTGTGATGATGTAGGTAACAGCGGCGGCAATGCCGAGAAGAATTGCGGTTAATACAGCGATTGTAATGGGGAGAATTTCCATTGTTGTGCCGAAAATGGATTGTACAATATTCATTTTTCCGTTTCCTTTCCGTTTTATTTGGCGGTGCATTTTAGATTTTGGAGTTGATTTTGATAGTTTTGTCCGAATTTGGAAAAACTGCCACTATATATTTTTTCCTCAGAAAGTATTGCGGCAAGCCATATCGGAAACGCTTCGGGGACTTTAACCTCCATAATTCGGCGGTCAGTTTCCAAAATCCATGCCCCGTCATCAGGTGTATTTAAAAGTGAGTTAGTATGATGTGCTTTAAGATTTGAATCAAAAGTAATGCGGAGATTATGGTCATTTTTACAGAATAAGGCAGTGCGGTCATAGCGAAGAAACATTGCTGTTTCAATCGGGTGAATTTTTATATAGTACAAAATTTCATGTAGAATTTGGTTTTGAATACCGTCAAGTTTTGGTTGAATACCGTTTTGCAAAAGATTTATGACATCGGCATAGGAAATAACAATACGGCGTTTGTTGACGATACCGCCAACTTTCTTTTTGATTTCCAAAAAGACCTTTGTATCATTTTGGGGGTTAATCGTGTAACTTCGTAAACGGAGTTTTTCCTTATAGTAAGGTTTTTGATTGGAGCGACGAACAACATCGTTGTGTGCGGTATCAAAATAAACATTATAGACAGTATAATCTTTATCGCCGACACAATAGGCATCGTATTCCATATAGGGGGCAAGGCGTGACATTAGACGCTGTTTTTGTTCGGCGGTAATGATAAATTTCTTTTCATACCGCTTAAAGGTTTGTATAGGCATAATTCTCACCTCACATTGCTTTACTTATATTTTACTTTAATTCCATTATAAAAGGCAAGTATTAAAATAACATGGAAATCCAGCTCTTATATAAAAGAAAAAGCTGTTTTTCTTACGAAAAACAGCCTTATATAATGTAGGTTTTTCGGGTTAGTGTTTAAGATGTTTAAAAGTAGGGACGGTAGCGGCAATAAGCTGTTCAACTTTCTCTTTGTCGTTGTGCCGAGCGGCATAGTACAATTCCTCTAAGTGCTTTTGGAAAGATGGAATATCAATATCAATCGGTTTGCCAATGTAGATTTTTTCGTTGTCGGTTTTTGTAATGCCTTCCTCGTCCAAAAGCAATTCTTCATAGAGTTTTTCGCCGGGGCGTAAGCCTGTGTATTCAATTTTAATATCCTCATTTGGTCGGAAACCTGAAAGACGAATCAGATTTTCAGCAAGGGTTAAAATTTTGACGGGTTCACCCATATCCAAAACGAAAATTTCACCGCCTTTTGCCAAACTGCCTGCCGTTAAGACCAATGATACTGCTTCGGGAATGGTCATGAAATAGCGGATAATATCAGGGTGGGTTACAGTTACGGGACCGCCTGCACGGATTTGCTCCTTAAAAAGCGGAATAACAGAACCGTTAGAGCCGAGAACATTTCCGAAACGCACCGCAACAAAGCGTGTTTCACTGTTTTTATCCATTGTTTGGATAATCATTTCACAAATGCGTTTGGTTGCACCCATAATATTGGTAGGATTAACGGCTTTGTCTGTGGAAATTTGAACAAAATCCTTGATGTGATACTTATCTGCCAGGCGTACCAAATTGAGCGTACCGAAAACATTGTTTTTTATAGCTTCCTCAGGATTTGTTTCCATGAGCGGCACATGTTTGTGGGCGGCGGCATGAAAAATAACATCAATGTTTTCACGCTGAAAGACGCTTTCAAGTTTTACTTTGTCACGCACAGAGGCAATTTCTACACAGAAATTTAATTTGTCACCATATTTGCGTTTGAGTTCCTGTTGAATTTCATAGGCATTATTTTCGTAAATATCCAAAATAATCAGCTTTTTGGGTTCAACACGGGCGATTTGACGGCAAAGCTCCGAGCCGATTGAACCGCCGCCGCCTGTAACCAAAACTACTTGATTTTTCAAATAGCCGCCGCTTTTTTCGGTGTCGAAAATGACAGGCTCACGCCCCAAAAGGTCATCAACCTCAACTTGCCGAATTGAAGATGTAATCGGAACACCGGAGGTTAAAAGGTCATAGACATTCGGAATAATCTTAACTTCCAAATGTGTTTTGGAGCAAATATCCAAAATACGGCGTTTGTCAACAACACTGATTTGAGAAATCGTAAACAGAATGACCTCAATATTCAGGCGTTCACAGATTTCCGGGATTTCATAGGTTGTTCCCTCAACTTTAACACCCGATATGCGGCGGCCGACTTTTTCCTTGTCATCATCAACAATACAAATGGGGATATATTCATTTGTCGGGGTTTTGGCAAGTTCGCTCAGAACCGATACAGCCCCTTCACCGCCGCCGACAATCAGCAAACGCCGCCGTGCATGGCTTGCTAAATTCCGTCTTTCCAAAATTTTGTTTAGTCGGTACACAATACGGAACAGAAAAACAAAAAGGGTAGACATCAAGGCAAATGTAACATAAATTCGAGGACCGAAATTGAGGTGGTTTTGTTCATCACCGATAAGTAATGTAATGCTCATAAAGACCAAATTTGCGGTCAGGGACGCAATACAGGCATAGAAAAAGTCCTCTATATCAGCATACCGCCAAAGGCTGTTATACAGACGGAATGCCCAAAATATACTTGAAAAGCAGATATTCACAATAAGAAGTCCCCACAGGAAAGATGCTTCACTGCCTTGAAGATTGAAACTTTCATTGTTAACGGCGAAAGAAATATAATAGGCAAAATTCCAAAGTAAGAAATCCGCCAGAAATAATGTTAAGCGTCTGAATTTTTTTATTTTATTAAATAGTTTATACATAATTGACAGACCTCAAATAAATGAAATGTAGTATTGAAATTGTCTAAAACTGTATTTTGTAATTATCAAAAGAAAAATAAAAGAACTCTAAACATAATAATAGTACAAAACAGCGTGATTTTCAATAGCATACAAAAAAATGGTCATGAAATCATGTCAATTTCATATTTATTGTTCATTAAGAGAATTAAAACACTTTGATATTGGTTTATAATACTTGTACAGTTGTCTGTAAAGGACGAAAAATGACAGTTTGTTATCGGGGAAAATTCCCCTTTATATTATATTTATTCGATAAAATTCAGGGGCTTTGCCCCCGAACCCCTATCAGGGACGCTGTTCCTGAACCCTGCAAGCCTTAATGCCCGCCCGTGCTACGGGCAAGGCTTGACCTGAACTTTAATTTTTAACAAGTTATCGAATAGCTCTAATATAAAAAGATAAACATCGAACTTGTTGAGGGGAGAAAAAAAGAGTGCTGAGAGTTGGTTTGGATATTGGTTCTACCACAGTTAAATGTGTCGTTTTGGACGGCACAAAAATTTTATATGAAACCTATGAGCGGCATTATTCAAGAATTACCGATAAGGTTGCCGATATTTTGGAAAAAGTTGCTGAGAAACTCCCAAAACAGGAGAAAGTCTATGCTGCCATGTCAGGTTCGGCAGGCATGGGTGTTGCCGACCGTTGCGGTATGGATTTCGTACAGGAAGTTTATGCCACCCGTGTTGCCGCCAATACTTTTCTGCCAAATACAGATGTTATTATTGAGTTGGGCGGTGAGGACGCAAAAATTCTGTTTCTGTCGGGCGGAGTGGAAGTGCGTATGAACGGCTCATGTGCCGGCGGTACGGGTGCATTTATCGACCAAATGTCAAATTTGCTGAATGTTCCGTTGGAGGAAATGAACGACCTTGCTAAACAGCACGAAAAAACTTATACGATTGCGTCACGCTGCGGCGTTTTTGCTAAAACGGATATACAACCGCTTTTAAATCAGGGAGCAAGAAAAAGTGATGTTGCAGAAAGTATTTTTATGGCGGTTGTAAACCAAACGATTGCCGGTTTGGCACAGGGGCGTGAAATTAAAGGCAATATTGTTTACTTGGGCGGTCCTTTAACCTTTATGTCACAGTTGAGAGAAGGCTTTGACAAAACTTTGAAAACCAAAGGCGTTTGTCCTGAACATTCGCTTTCTTATGTTGCTTTGGGTGCGGCATTGTGTGCCGAAAAGGAAGTGGATTTCAAAAAGCTGATTGAAGGTGTGCGTCATTATAAGGGTGGCGGAAACTTTGCCTACAATAAACCGCTTTTTGAAAATCAGGAGGCATTGGACGCTTTCCAAAAAAGACACGCCGCCGCTTCTGTAAAACAAGGCACTTTGGAAGATTATAAAGGCAAGGTTACAATCGGCATTGATGCGGGTTCAACCACAGTTAAAGGTGTTGTTATCGGTGAGGATAAGGAAATCCTTTACTCCTCCTATCAGTCTAATAGCGGTAATCCCGTACCGCTTATCCGTGATTTCCTTTTGAAACTGTATGAAATCAATCCCGATATTCAAATTGTCGGTTCAGCCGTTACGGGTTACGGCGAGGAAATTGTGCGAAATGCTTTTGATGTGGATTATGGTCTGGTAGAAACGATTGCCCACTTTACCGCCGCCAAAAACTTTATGCCCGATGTTGAGTTTATTATTGACATTGGCGGACAGGATATTAAATGCTTTAAAATCCGCAACGGTGCGATTGATAATATTTTCCTCAACGAGGCGTGTTCTTCGGGGTGTGGTTCATTCCTCCAAACTTTTGCCAATGCTCTCGGATATTCCGTACAGGAATTTTCCAAAATCGGTCTGCTTGCCAAACAGCCTGTGGATTTGGGTTCAAGATGTACAGTCTTTATGAACTCCTCCGTTAAACAGGCTCAAAAGGACGGTGCAACGATTGAGGATATTTCGGCAGGCTTGTCTATCAGTGTTGTCAAGAACGCTCTATATAAAGTTATCCGTGCGTCCTCGCCAAATGAACTCGGCAAGCGTGTTGTCGTACAGGGCGGCACATTTTTGAACGATGCCGTTTTGAGAGCATTTGAAAAGGAAATGGGAACAGAGGTTGTCCGTCCCAATATTGCGGGCTTAATGGGGGCTTACGGTGCGGCATTATATGCACAGTCCAAAAGCAAAGGCACAAGCACCTTAATTGGTAAGGATAAACTAAAAGAATTTAAACATGAAATTAAACCAATCACTTGCAACGGCTGTAACAATCACTGTCGTTTGACGGTCAATACATTTTCGGACGGACGGCGTTTTATTGCAGGTAATCGCTGTGAGCGTCCGATTACGAAAAAAGAGCCTGACGAGAGCTTTAATATTTATGCTTATAAGCGTAAGTTGCTTTTGGAGTACAAGCCGAAAGAGGGCAAAAGAGGAAAAATCGGTATTCCAATGGGTTTGAATATGTTTGAATTGCTCCCTTTTTGGCATACATTTTTAACGGAATTGGGCTTTGAGGTTATATGTTCGCCATTCTCAAACCGTAAACTGTATATCAGCGGACAGCAAACCATTCCGTCCGATACCGTTTGTTTCCCCGCAAAATTGATGCATGGTCATGTGCAATATCTTTTGGACCAGGGAATAGATGCCATTTTCTATCCGTGTATGTCCTACAATTTTGATGAGGGCATGGGCGATAATCATTATAATTGTCCTGTTGTTGCATATTATCCTGAGGTTATCCATGCCAACATGAAAGCAACGGCAAAGATAAAATTTTTCAACGAATATGTCGGTATTCACCGTCCAAAGGATTTCCCGAAAAAGATGTTGGAACATCTGCAAAAATACTTTGGAGATTTTACGCTCAAAGAAGTGCGTCATGCCGCCGATTGTGCTTATAAAGAGTATAATGCATACTTGCAGAAAATTCATGAATACGGCAACGATATTATTGCCCGTGCTGAGGCGGCAGGAAAAGAAATCATTGTTTTAGCCGGCAGACCGTATCATGTTGACCCTGAAATCAATCACGGTATTGACCGTTTGATGACGGGTTTGGGTGTGGCGATTGTATCTGAGGACTGCGTGAGTGACTGTGCCGAAAAGTTCCGAACAAAAGTTTTGAACCAATGGACCTATCATTCCCGTATGTATGCGGCAGCTCACTATGTATCAACCCGAAAAGATATGAACCTTGTACAACTTGTTTCTTTCGGCTGCGGTGTTGATGCCATTACAACAGATGAGGTGCGTGCAATCTTGGAAGAAAACAATAAGATTTACACACAAATCAAAATTGACGAAATCACAAATCTTGGAGCGGTTAAAATTCGTTTGAGAAGTCTTTTGGCGGCAATCGAGGATAATTCATAATTATATCCCTATACCCAAAAAGACGGGTTTCAAAAGGGTTTTAAACCCTTTTGCGGTTTCCAAAGGCAGAGCCTTTGGTGGGGGTTCGGGGGCAACGCCCCTGACTAAAAGAGAGGAGCGTTTTATGGCAGAGTTGAAGTATGATAAGACAGGGCGTATTATCTTTACGAAAGAGATGAAGAAAGAATATACAATCCTGCTGCCGATGATGGCAAAAATCCATTTTAATCTTTTGAAAAATGTGTTTACACATTACGGTTATCATGCCGTATTGTTGGAAACAAACGGCCCTGAAATTGCACAGGTGGGATTGAAATATGTTCATAATGATACCTGCTATCCTGCTCTTTTGGTTATCGGACAGTTTATCCATGCCTTGCAAAGCGGTCAGTACGATGTCAACAAAACCGCTCTTATGATTACGCAAACGGGCGGCGGTTGTCGTGCCTCAAACTATATTCATTTGCTGAGAAAGGCTTTGATTAAAGCGGGTTTTCCGCAAGTACCTGTCATTTCCCTGAATTTGTCGGGTTTAGAGCCAAACAGCGGTTTTAAAATCACTTTGCCGCTAATTCGCCGTTTTGTGGCAGGCTTGGTTTACGGTGATTTGCTCATGCTTTTGAACAATCAGGTGCGTCCTTATGAAGTCAATAAGGGTGAATGTGAGGCGTTAATCCAAAAATGGACAGCCACTTTAACCGATTGTCTGATTAAAGGGAAAGGTTGTTCAAAGGCCGAACTGGATAAATATCTGGACGAAATTGCTGCCGATTTTGAAAAAGTGGAACAAGACCATAAACCGAGAGTGAAAGTCGGCATTGTCGGCGAAATTTATGTTAAATACTGCGATTTGGCGAATAACTGTTTGGAGGATTTTCTGCACAGTCAGGATTGTGAGGTAAATGTTCCGGGCATTATGGCATTTGCATTGTTTAAGGTCGATAACCGTTTGGAGGACATTGGTCTGTACGGTGGAAGTAAAGCAAAAAAAATCGTCATGGAGCGTTTGATGAGTTACCTGACGGATTTGGAGTCGCTTTTAATCAAGAACGCCAAAAAGCATGGTTTCTTACCGCCAACGGCTTATGCCGAAACAAAGAAAATGGTTAAAGGGACAATCGGTTATGGCAGTAAAATGGGTGAAGGCTGGCTTTTGACGGCGGAAATGATGGAATTGACCGAAAGCGGTTACGAAAATATTGTTTGTGCACAGCCATTCGGGTGTTTGCCGAACCATATTGTTGCCAAAGGCATGATGAGAAGTATCAAGGAGAAATATCCGCAAGCAAACATTGTAGCGGTTGATTATGACCCCGGTGCACCGAGAGTTAATCAGGAAAACCGTATTAAGCTGATGTTGGCGGTTGCCAAAGAAAACCTGAAAAAGACACATGGTTCTGAAATGGAAAATGAATCTGTTTTAAAAAGTTAAATAACATAAATTCAATAGAACTTGTAAGGGCGAACATGGTTCGCCCTTTTTAAAATTTATGAAAAGTTGTCGAACCGGTCTGTTCTGATTGTTGAGAGGAACTTTCCTCTTGTTTTGAGGGATTAAGTGATTGAGATAAAGAATAAAATTCTTTGGTTTCCGCAACACGGATTGTTGAACTTTTGTGTTCCTCTAAAAGTCGTGTGAGGGCATATAGGCTGACCCAAATTTCATTGTCGCACTCTTTTTGCGATTCGTCAAAAATCAATTCCAAGCCAAAGTGTAAATGTGGTGTTTCAATATTATTGACATTTTCGGTTTTGCTGTAACCGGTACGCCCTGCATATCCGATAACCTCGCCCGCTTTGACTTGTTTTCCCTCGTAAAGGTCACAATGATAGGGGCGGTTTTGGCGAAGATGTGCGTAATAATAGTAGCGGCGACCGTTTCCGCTGCGTATGCCGATTCGCCAGCCGCCATATTCATTCCAGCCCATGATTTCAACAATACCGTCCTCAACCGCAATAATCGGTGTGCCGACCGCACACATCATATCATGCCCTAAATGTTCACGGGTATAGCCGTAAGTGCGTGACGCTCCAAAATCATCATAGTGACTGTACGGAAAAGTGGCGGCAATCGGAGAATAGCCTTTTAATCCGTATTTTTCAGTTTGCTCCACAACACCATTTTCGTTTTGGGTGTATTCGGTATATGTACCGACAAGACCGTCCAAAACCGCACCGTATGCTTCACGGTAATAATCAAAATATTTCAAATCTTTTGCCAAAGCGGATACTGATGTTCCGTTCTGTATTTCTTCAACCAAATCAGAAGTTTGCTTGGAATTATAATTCGAGAAACTACCGCCGTTTTTTGCCGCCAAAATTGCCAATAAATCAATCCAGTTGATTTTAATGCTTTCACTTTGAGACACAATATCGGCATTGAGTGTATCTTTTAACGCCTGATAAGTCGGGTTAAATTCAACATACTTGATATAGTCTTTTTTTGTACCGGATACACCGAGCATAGACAAAAAAGTTATGGCAACGGCGGCAAACGCCATAACCAAACACGCAATACAGCGTTTCATTTAATCATCACCTTCCGACAAAAGTATATGCCGCCAAACAGAAAAAAATCCGACTGAGCCGTCAAAGCACAGTCGGATTTTTTGGTGTGTTCCGTCAAATTTTGAGAAGAATTAAACTTCATTTTCCTCAATGGTGTTTTCAATGTTTTCTTCTTCCTCGTCCATGATATTTGTTTCGAGGTTGTTGACAACATTGATAACAGCCTTTGTGATTTTGGCATAGTCGGATTTAAGGTTTTCAAAATAAGCCTCACCGGCAGGCTCTAAATGATAATAAATTCTTGTTCTTCTAACGCCGACCTTTTCAGCACGATCAGAAATCAAGCCTTTATCAATCAGCTTATAAAGAACAGGGTACATCGAACCTTCCTTTAAGTGGAAAATATTTCCGCTCTTAGAAGCAATCTCTTGTGTTAATTGATAACCGTACTTGTCCTCGTCTTTTAAAAGAGAGAGCAAAAGCAATTCAACGGTACTGAATTTCAAGCCGTCCTTAATCATCATAATCAATCACCGTCTTTCATTATTATAATGTTTATTATAATACAATATTTAAAAAAAAGCAATATTATTTCAAATATTTTTCGTTGAGAATTATATGTGAAATTTTACCTATGACACTTGGAACACCATAAAAACTTTACATAAAGATACTTTTAGATTTTACACAGGAAATTTATACTGAGGGTGTACCAAAAAAATAAAGTGTGTTAGAGGAGAAATGATTTATGAAGAAGAAAATTGCAGCTATTTTGTTGTTCAGTGCTTTGTGTGTTTCTGTTTTTGCAGGCTGTCAATCAAATAGCAACGGCACTGAAAGCGGTAATTCCACAGCATCAGGAACTTCCACAGTATCGACAGATACTTCCGCCCAACAAACGGAAGCAGTTACAGGTACAATTTCAGTTGTTACCCGTGAGAAAGGTTCAGGTACAAGAGATGCGTTTATCGAGTTGACCGGCATTTTAAAGAAAGACGACAGTGGTTCTACCGACCGTACAAGTGAGGACGCAACCACTTTGAGCAACACTGAGGGTGTTTTGAGCAATATTTCCGGTGATTTGCGTGGTATCGGTTATATCTCTCTCGGTTCTTTGAACGATAAGGTTAAGGCAGTAAGTATTGATGGTGTTGCACCGAGCGTTGACACAATCATTGACGGCACATACAAGATTTCCCGTCCGTTCAATATTGCTGTCAAGAAAGACGGTATCAGCGATGCAGCACAGGATTTCATCAACTATATTTTAAGTGCTGATGGTCAGAAAGTTATCGCCGACAACGGTTATGTACAGATTGACAGCGGTGCGAAGGCTTATGTAAAGAGTGAAGCCAAAGGCAAGGTAACGATTGAGGGTTCAAGTTCAGTCAGCCCTGCTATGGTTAAACTTAAAGAGGCGTATGCTGCGGTTAACCCCGATATTAGTGTTGAAATTCAGACAACCGATTCTTCTTCCGGTATGAATGCTACAATGGAAGGTCGTTGCGACATCGGTATGGCATCCAGAGGTTTAAAAGACACTGAGCTTGAACAGTTGACAGAAACAACAATCGCAAAAGACGGTATCGTAGTTGTTGTAAATAATGCCAACAATTTGAGCAACCTTACAATGGATCAGGTTTGCAAAATCTTTATAGGTGAAATTACAAACTGGGAAGACCTTGCCTAAAAGATAAACTTCCAAAAACCTCCTTAAAAAAAACTCTCCCTCTTCTTAAAAAATGTAAAAGTGAAATCTCCCTCAAAGAGGGAGGTTTTGCGTTATAAGAAAGTCATTCAGTTTTTATATACCGTTAGGAATAATTACTGTGTGACTGTTCGAGTAGGAAAGGATTTGAAAATATGAATGAAGAAAATACAGCAAATACGCTGAAACCGAGAAAGCATATTATGGAAAAAGTAATGAAAGTGGTCTTTTTCCTTTGTGCATCATTTTCCGTTTTGGCAGTTTTGGTTATTTGCTATTTCCTGTTTGCCAACGGTATTCCCGCAATGGCAAAAATCGGCATTTTTGACTTTTTGTTTGGTACATCTTGGGCACCAACGGATACTCCCGCAAGTTATGGAATTTTACCAATGATTGTCGGAAGTATTTATACAACGGCGGGTGCATTGATTTTCGGTGTGCCGATTGGTTTGCTGACAGCGATTTTCATGGCGGAATTTTGTCCGAAAAAAATCTATAAAATTCTGAAACCGGCAGTACAGCTTTTGGCAGGTATTCCGTCCGTTGTTTACGGCTTTTTTGGATTGGTTGTCATTGTACCTACGGTCAGAACATTGTTTGGCGGCAACGGCAGTTGTATTTTGTCGGCATCACTGGTTTTGGGCATTATGATTTTGCCGACAATCATTGAGGTTTCGGAGTCGGCTATTCGTGCCGTACCGAGAAGTTACTATGAAGGTTCGGTTGGTTTAGGGGCAACACATGAGAGAACAGTATTCCGTACAATCGTACCCGCCGCAAAGTCCGGTATTACAGCCGGTATCGTTTTGGGTATCGGTCGTGCAATCGGTGAAACAATGGCGGTTGTTCTGATTTGCGGTAACCAAACAAGACTGACTGCTGATATTCTCAAAGGTATTCGTACACTTACAACAAACATTGTTATGGAAATGGGTTATTCCACAGGTTTGCACAGAGAGTCTTTGATTGCAACCGCCGTTGTTTTGTTTGTCTTTATCCTTTTGATTAACCTTTGTTGCAGTGCAATCAAAAACAAATCTAAGAATTAAGGAGGGGAAAGTATGGATAAATCGGTTCAGTTAAATGATATAAACGCATCAAAGTCGCAAGACAAAATTCGCAACAAACAGAGTTTTCGTCAGAAATTCAATTCATATCTTCAACACCCCACTTCATTGGTTTTGTTCCTTGTGACGGCATTGGCAGCATTGATTACCTTTGCTATTTTGGTATTTTTGATTGTCTATATATTGATTAACGGTGTTCCATATCTGACACCTGACTTTTTCTCATGGACAAGCAATTCCGAAAATGTATCATGTGTTCCCGCAATCATAAACACACTCACTATGACGGCGGTATCTTTGATTATTGCCGTACCGCTCGGCATATTTGCCGCAATTTACCTTGTGGAATATGCTCCAAGAGGCAACAAGTTTGTTAAAGTTATTCGCATGACAGCGGAAACTTTGTCTGGTATTCCGTCTATCGTTTATGGCTTGTTCGGTATGATGTTCTTTTCCTCAACTCTGAAAATGGGTTATTCACTGCTTTCAGGTGCGTTGACGCTGGTTATCATGATTTTGCCGTTGATTTTGCGAACAACGGAGGAAGCACTCCAAACTGTTCCCGACAGTTTTCGTGAAGGCAGTTTTGGTTTAGGTGCAGGACGATTGAGAACCGTATTTAAAGTTGTTTTGCCGTCTGCTGTACCGGGCATTTTAGCTGGTGTTATTTTGGCAATCGGGCGTATTGTCGGAGAAACCGCCGCATTGCTTTACACATCAGGAACAAATACGGAAATTGCAAGCCTTAATTCTTCCGGTGAAACATTGGCTTTGCATATGTACACACTTTCAAGCGAGGGTATGCACACAAATCAAGCCTATGCCACAGCGGTTGTATTGCTTTTGATTGTTTTGCTTATCAATACACTTTCTGCCTTTGTTGCCAAAAAACTCGGCAGTAAAAAATCGTAAATGTCGATTATCTATCATTCCCCTTTTTCCAAAAAGACGGGATTCAAAAGGGACGCAGTCCCTTTTGCGGTTTCCAAAGGCAGAGCCTTTGGTGGGGTTCGGGGCAAAGCCCCGATATGCCCCGACATAAGGAAAGGAAGATTTTATGGAGAAGTTTTCAATTTCAAATTTTAATCTGCATTACGGCAGTTTTCATGCAATGAAAAATATCAATTTGCCGATTGAGGCAAAAAAAATTACGGCATTTATTGGACCGTCCGGCTGCGGCAAGTCAACTTTGCTGAAATCACTCAACCGCATGAATGACCTTGTGGAAGGCTGTAAAATTACGGGTGATGTGCTTTTGGACGGCGAAGATATTTACGGAGATATGGACATCAATCTCCTCAGAAAAAGAGTGGGTATGGTTTTCCAAAAACCAAATCCCTTTCCGATGAGCATTTATGACAATATCACCTACGGTCCGAAAACACACGGTGTACGGGGTAAGAAGAAATTAGACGAAATTGTTGAGCGTTCTTTGCGTCAGGCAGCAATTTGGGATGAACTGAAAGACCGTTTGAACAAAAGTGCATTAGGGTTATCGGGCGGTCAACAGCAGAGATTGTGCATTGCCCGTGCGTTGGCGGTACAACCTGAGGTTATCCTCATGGACGAACCGACTTCCGCTCTTGACCCAATTTCAACTTCTAAGATTGAAGAACTTGCATTGGAGCTGAAAAAGGATTATACTATTATTATGGTTACTCATAATATGCAGCAGGCTCTCCGTATTGCTGACAAAACCGTATTTTTCCTTTTGGGGGAGATTGTCGAGTACGGCGATACGGAACAGATTTTCTCCAATCCGCAGGAAAAGAAAACCGAAGAATATATTACAGGGCGTTTCGGTTAATGTTTTTTGTGATGTTTGGAAAGGTGCGTGTCTATTATGAGAAGTAATTTTGATTTTCAGTTGGAATACCTAAACAGCAACCTTGTTGAAATGGGAGCATTGGTCGAAAAAGCCATTGAAAATGCCATTGATGCTTTGATAAATCAAGATGTGAAACAGGCTCGGGAGAATGTTCTTTTTGACCGTTCAGTCAACGAAAAAGAAAGAGAAATTGAACAACAATGTTTAAAACTCTTGCTTTTACAGCAGCCTGTGGCAGGTGATTTGCGTTTGATTTCAGCCGCACTCAAAATGATTACGGATTTGGAGCGTATCGGCGACCAGGCACAGGATATTTCCGAATTGGTAATTCTTTTGTCGGAGTGTACCTATATCAAGCGTTTGGACCACTTAAAACAAATGGCGGAAAAGACCGCTGAAATGGTAACAAAGAGCATAGATGCCTTTGTTGCAAAGGATATGCTTTTGGCACAGAAAGTTATTGACAGCGATGATATTGTTGACGATTTGTTCAATTGTGTGAAAGAGGAATTGATTTCTCTTATACATCAAAATGTTGATAACGGTGAGCAGGCGGTTGACCTGATTATGATTGCAAAGTATTTTGAACGCATTGGTGATCATGCTGTCAATGTTGCGGAATGGGTTATTTTTTCAATCACAGGAAAACATAAGGGGTTTGATTAAACTTGTTAATTTACATTGTGGAAGATGATGATAATATCCGAGAGCTGGAAAGCTATGCACTGAAAAACAGCGGTTTTGAAGTGGAGGAGTTTACGGAAAGTACGGCATTTTTTCATAAGCTGAGTTTGGTTGTTCCTGATTTGGCACTTTTGGACATCATGCTGCCAAATGAGGACGGACTGAGTATGCTTAAAAAACTTCGAGCCAACAGCAGTACCGAAAATCTCCCTGTTATCATGGTGACGGCAAAGACAACGGAAATGGATAAGGTCAAAGGTTTGGACTTGGGTGCGGACGATTACATTACAAAGCCGTTTGGAATTATGGAATTGGTTTC
>JBJEQG010000164.1:0-9594 GCA_051881635.1 Acutalibacteraceae bacterium | reverse complement strand
GAAAGCCGTACCGTTGATATGCATGTCAAAACCCTGCGTCAAAAACTCGGTGCATACGGCTCAGAAATCAAAACCATTCGCAATGTAGGCTATAAGATTGGATAATACGCAGAAAATTGAAAACAGCAAAAAAACAGGCTCTCTCCGACAGGGGAGGGCTAAATTGTTATATTAACGAGAGTTCAACGACAAATTATTATTCAGGTAAAATTTTGCAGTTTCAAAAGCACTTTTGGGAGGAATTATGGAGAACAAAATTAACGCACATATTTTTGTTATGGGATTGCTGACGATTATATTGACTTTGCTTTTTTCCTTGGCAACATTTTTTTATGTATTAGAGGTTCAAAATAACGAATACCTTAAATATATAGCCAATACGGTTTCCGATGTTTATGAACATCTGGACAATACTAATGACTTGGCAGACTTTGCTGACGATAATATCCGTATCACATTGATTGGCTCAGACGGAACAATTCTTTTTGAGAGTGAAGCCGATATTGATAAAATGGAAAACCATTTGGAGCGTCCGGAGGTTGCACAGGCGATTGAAAAGGGAACAGGCAGTGACAAAAGAACTTCCAAAACTTTGGGGCAGATTGATTACTATTTTGCAGTTCGGGAAAAGGACGGAAATATTCTCAGAGTGTCGGCAAGTGTGGAAGATGTTTATTCTATTTTCGCCTCATCAATGCCTTATTTAGGTATGCTTTTGATTTTGATGTTGGTATTATCAATCGTTATCTCTTTGATACTTACGAAAAAAATTGTCCGTCCGATTAACAAGATTGCAAAAGAAATTGATAAAATTGATTTATCCAAAGAAGATACGGAAATCTATGACGAGCTTGTACCGTTTATACACGAAATTAAACAACAAAGGGGCGAAATCAAACGGCAGCTTGCCTATGTCAATGAAGAAAAAGAAAAGCTGGCAGCCATTATAAAAAATATGGCAGAAGGAATTATTATCCTCGATAATGACCAAAATATAATTATGGCGAATGAGAGTGCGGAAAGATATTTCAATTTTTCTGAGCAATCCTTGAATAAAAATATCATTTATGTTCTGAGGGATACCGCATTTATAGATTGTATCCGTCACGCCGATGATCCTGAGGGCAGTCATGTTGAATTAAAACTGAACAAAAGGCACTTGAAAGTATTGGCTCATGCGATTTATTCCGAAAATGAGAAAATCGGTATTATTTGTTTGATTATCAATGTCACAACACAATTTAAAGCGGATAAAATGCGGCGTGAATTTACGGCAAATGTATCACATGAATTAAAAACACCTTTAACCTCTATTTCAGGCTATGCCGAATTGATTGAAACCGGTATGGCAAAGGACGAGGACGCTTGTCATTTCGCAAAGAAAATTCATGACGAGTCGGCACGAATGTTATCTTTGGTACGGGATATTATTAAATTGTCGGAGCTGGACGAACTGGATTTGACTTCGGGATTTGTTGAAGTGGACTTGTTTGAGATTGCAAAGAAAGCCGCTGAAACGGTTGTGCCTATGGCGGAGAAACGGGGCATTACAATCAAGGTTGAAGGTGAATCAAACATTGTTTTTGGGGATATGACCATGCTGACAGAATTGGTATTCAACCTGTGCGACAACGCTGTTCGCTATAATAAGGAAAACGGCAGTGTGCGTGTATCGGTTTATAACTATATTGTTTCCGTCAAAGATACGGGAATTGGTATTCCCGAAAAGCATTTGCCACGCATTTTTGAACGGTTTTACCGTGTAGACAAAAGCCGTTCAAAACAAACGGGCGGTACAGGTTTAGGTCTTGCAATAGTGAAGCATATTGCCGAACAACATGGGGCTGAATTGTCTGTTCACAGTATTGTAGGAGAATTTACGGAAATTACAGTTGATTTTACAAATTCACAAAGAGGACAGACATAAATTTGACATATTTCTATAAAATTTTGCCTTTTGTATCAAAATCTCGCCGATGTTTTATTATTTTTCGACTTCACTTTACACAGATTTTACATTTAGCACACATTGATTTTACTTCAATCCGTTATCATAGTGAAAGAGTATTGGAGGACGATGTATGGATATTTTTTCATTATTTTCTCTTCTCGGCGGATTGGCGATGTTTTTGTTCGGTATGAGTACAATGGGCAACAGCCTTGAAAAGCTATCGGGCGGGAAACTTGAATGCAGGCTTGAAAAAATGACTTCAAGCACTTTTAAGGGATTTTTGCTCGGTATCGGTGTGACGGCAGTTATTCAATCCTCGTCCGCAACCACAGTTATGGTTGTCGGTTTTGTAAATTCGGGTATTCTGAAATTACGCCACGCCATCGGTATAATTATGGGTGCGAATGTCGGTACAACCGTCACCTCGTGGATTTTGAGCCTGACGGGTATCGAGGGCGACAGCTTTTGGCTGAAATGCCTGAAACCTGAAAACTTCTCGCCTTTGTTTGCGTTTGTCGGTGTTTTGTTCATCATGTTTGCCAAAAAACCGCAGCGTAAAGACCTTGGTGTCATTTTTATAGGTTTCTCCATTTTAATGTTCGGTATGGAAACAATGAGCGGTGCGGTTGAACCTTTGGCGGATATGCCGTGGTTCCAACAGTTTATGACCATGTTTAATAATCCGGTTATGGGTGTTATTGTTGGTGCTTTGCTGACTGCCGTTTTGCAGAGTTCAAGTGCCTCAGTCGGTGTTTTGCAAGTGCTTTCAAAATCGGGAAGTATCACTTACGGCATGGCGATACCGATTATCATGGGACAGAACATTGGTACTTGCGTTACGGCATTGCTTTCTTGTATCGGTGCAAAAAAGAATGCCAAAAGAGCCGCTTTTGTTCATCTGTATTTTAACATTATCGGTACGCTTGTTTGGTTGGCGGTATTTTATATCACTAATGCGATTGTGCATTTTAACTTTATTGATGCACAAGTCAGTCCTGCTTATGTTGCGGTTATTCATACGGCATTTAATATACTTTCAACATTATTGCTTTTGCCGTTTGCAGGTCTGCTTGAAAAGCTGGCTTGTCTTACAATTAAGGACAAAGAAACTGATGATGACGCTCCGTTTTTGGACGAAAGATTTTTGCAGACACCTGCCGTTGCAACAGAACAATGCGTTACCATGTCCTGTAAAATGGCAGAACTTACAAAAAAGTCCCTGATTAAATCCATGAATCTTTTGGAAAAGTATGACGAGAAAAAGGCAAATGATGTCATAGAGGCGGAAAAAATTGTTGACCGTTATGAAGATGTTTTGGGTTCATACCTTGTGCGTTTGGGACGGGAAGACTTATCGGTGCGTGACAGTAAAACGGTATCTCGTCTTTTGCGTTCCATTGGTGACTTTGAGCGTATTTCCGACCATGCTGTCAGTGTCTGTTATGCAGCAAAAGAAATGTATGACAAAAATATTTCTTTTTCACAACAAGCACAGGAAGAAATTTTAAAGCTTTCCCAAGCGTTGGACGAAGTTGTGCAGTGTACGGTTGAGGCATTTAAAGATTGTAATCTTGCGTTGGCACGCCGTATTGAGCCTATGGAGCAGGTTATTGACGAATTAAGTATAGAAATCCGTTCCTCACATATACAGCGTTTGCGTGACGGTATCTGTACAATAGAGCTGGGATTTATTCTTTCAGATATTATCACGAGCTTTGAGCGTGTTTCCGACCACTGTTCCAATATTGCGGTCTGCCTTATTGAAATCAGTAATGACAGCTTTGATACGCACCAATATGTTCATACAATCAAAAAAGAGGCTGGTACGGATTACGATTCAACCTATTCTCATTTCAAAGAAAAATACAGCATCGAATAATTATCCATTATAAAATAAAAGTTCGCATTTTGGATTTTGCGTCTAAAATGCGAACTTTTTAATATGAACTGTGTGAAAGGAAATGTGCTGTCTTGACAAAAAAAATAGAATCATTTATAATTTAAAATAACTATAAATTGTAGATTGAAAGAGAGTTGCATTGCTAAAATGAAAACAGCTTTTTTGGCGTTCATACCCTGTGAGGATAATCTGCCGACAGATAAAAATTTCAGTAATGTCGGCCAAAACAGCGGAAATATTGTTTTTTCAAACTCATTGCAGAAAACCATTAAGTGCGAACCCGTAACAACAGCTCAGCTTTCAAAAAGGGCAAATGAATTTGATAACCTTGTGGTTCGAGATTTTGTTTCTCTTAGAGAAAGTACCGATTTGCTTTATTTTTCAAATATTTTGAAGTATATGAAAGATAAGCCGATTATTCCCATTAGTATTGGCGTTCAGTCTGCCGATATGAACCCCAATTTTACATTTCAGCCGAGTGCATTGCGTGTTTTGGAGGAATTACAGGAAAGAGCCATTTTGGGTGTTCGTGGTGAATATACCGCTTATATCCTTAATAAACACGGTATTCAAAATATCCGTGTAATTGGCTGTCCGTCCATGTATTTAGACGCAAACCACAACCGCAAAATACAGAAAAAAGATTTTTCTGAAGTTAAAAAAGTTCTTTCAAACTACCGTACAATTTCCAATACGGTTGACAACCCTATTGACCTTGCAATTTTTGACTATATGTCCAAAAATACGGAGGTTTTTGTGGAACAGACAAAATTCTGGGCAGGACCGTCCGTTACACAACACGCCTTGAAACCTTATCTCGATTTCCTTGTAAAAAACAGAAAGTATTTCTTTATTTTCAAAGATTGGTTCGATTTCGTAAAGGATTATGATTTCTGTATAGGAGGGCGTTTTCATGGTAATGTTGTGCCGGTTTTGGCAGGAGTGCCGGCACTGTTTATTGCTATTGACTCCCGTACAAAAGAGTTGACGGATTTCTTTGATTTTCCGACAATTCTCCGAGAGGATTTCGACCCGTCCAAGCCGCTTGAATATTATTATGAGTTGGCGGATTACAGCGAATTTAACAAGAATTATCCGAAAAATTTGGATAACTTTATCCGTTTCTGTTTGGATAACAACCTTGAATTGACTTCGGGGACACAGCAATATTTCCACCGCAAACAAAAGGGATTGTCCAAAAAGCTGGAAAGACTTGAAAGTCTTTTGCACGCACAGGAGATGTCATGAGAACAATATATTTGACAAAATGTCCGAAACTTAATGACCGAACCATGCTGAAAACACCGAAGGTTTACGGTTCAAACAGTGGCAACTTTGCTTTTATGTATGCCCTCCAAAATACAATAAACTGCATACCGAAAACACCGGAACAGCTTTTGATGACGGATAACGCTGATGTGGATAATATCGTAATACATAGTTTGATTTGGATTAGAGAAGATACCGATGTTGGAAATTTTCTGAACAAACTTTTAAAGCGTTTTGACAAACCGATTATTCCAATCAGTGTCGGTTTACAGGCAGATAATTCCAAAACGGATTTTTCATTCCATCCAAACACTTTGCGTGTGCTTTCCGAAATGCAGGAAAGAGCCATTTTAGGTGTTCGTGGTGAATATACCGCCTATATGCTGAATAAAAACGGGATAACGAACATTCGTGTGATTGGCTGTCCGTCTATGTATGTCAAGACGAACTATAATAGAAAGATTGTCAAAAAGGATTTTTCTGAGGTTCAGTCGGTGATGTCGAACTATAAAACAATTTCCAATAAAATTGACAACCCGATTGATTTAGCGATTTTGGATTATTTGCAGGAAAATACACAGGTGTTTGTAGAGCAAACTCCTTGTTATGCCGGTAGAGCCGTTTTGGACAATGCTCTTAAAGATAAAGTGGATTTTCTTATCCGAAAAAGAAGAGTGTTCTGCATTTATGAAAATTGGTTTCGTTTTGCTCGGAAACACGACTTTTGTATCGGCGGGCGTTTTCATGGGAATGCTATTTCCGTTTTGGCAGGAGTGCCGTCTCTGTTTATTATTGTGGATTCACGCACAAAAGAATTGACGGATTTCTTTAAGTTTCCGACAATAAACCGGGAAGATTTTGACATCTCAAAACCGCTTGAATACTATTATGATTTGGCGGATTATAGTGAATTTAACAAGAATTATCCTAAACGGCTGGATAACTTTATCCGTTTTTGTTTGGATAACAATTTGGAATTGACTTCGGGAACAGAACAATATTTTGCACGCCGTCAATCTAAACTGAACAAAAAAATTACAAATTTAACAAATGATTATTTACTTCACTAAAAATCAAGCCGGCTTGATGTCTTTCAAGTCGGCTTTGGTTATTATCAGCAAATTTTCTTGCCTGTCATTCGATTTTCCATAATCTGAATGAGATTATAAAGGGAGGAGGCTAAGTCAGGATATTTTTCAGTCAGAAGTTCGGGTGTCATGACAGGGATTTCAATGCATTTTTCATTTAATAAATGGCAAGTGCGTGCCTCAGTTAAAATATGAAGTGACAATGCCATTGCCTGTTGCATATCGGATTGAATTGAAAACATCGCTTGCGGATTTTTGCCGTTGGCAGAGTATAACACACGAAACATCTCATATATTGATACCATTAAATAGGTAGAAACATCTGTTGTCAGCGGTTTGTTGCCCGATTGTTCCAAAATATCGTAGATAATATGAAGTGTGTTGTAAATCAATTTCCTGTTTAATGCCGCCAAACTGTTTTGAGAATGTTCGGTGTTGTGGGTTGTGTCGGGAATATCCTCAACTGTAATTTTTGCCCCTGTGCGGTCAGCAGACCGCCCCAAAAGATAATCACATGAAACATGATAGTAATCGGCAACCTTAACAACAAAATCCAAACCACATTCTCGGATTCCTTTTTCATAGTGAGAAAGCAACGCCTGAGAAACACCAAGTGCTTCTGCCGCCTGTTTTTGGCTGAGTTTTTTTTCTTTTCGGAGCAGCGTTAATATTCGTGGAAAATCGGTATTCATTTTTTCACCGCCTTTAATCGTCCTGTATTTGACAAAACCTTATAAAATAGTGCATAATAGATATATCCCACACCGTAATCGTATATTAAAAACAGTAGGTATATTATATAATACCTTCAACAATTTGTAAAGCAACTTTTTATTTTTTTATAAAATCGAGGCGATTTCATGAAATCTTATACTATTCATTTAATCCGTCATGGGGCGATTGCCGAAACCAATCAGGGCAAATATATCGGCTCTACGGACGCTCATCTTTCCGAGCATGCAAAGGACAATCTTCGTATAATTCGTGATAATGAAGGCTATCCTTATGTTGAAAAAATTTTTTCAAGTCCGTTATCCCGTTGTACGGAAACCTGTTCGGTTATTTATCCAAAACGCCCCATTAAAACAATGGGCTTTTTGTCTGAATGTGATTTTGGCGATTGGGAGGGCAAAACTGCTGCCGAACTTGCGGGTAATCCTCAATTTGCCGCATGGCTTTCAAATTCCGATACCACACCGCCGCCAAACGGTGAGAGTGGCAAGGAATTTGCTTTGCGTGTCTGCAAGGGATTTGAACATTTGGTCAATCAGCTTTTGACTGAGGGCATTACAAATTCCGCTATTGTTACACACGGCGGTGTTATTATGACAATTTTAGCGATGTATGGTATTCCGCAAGCTCCTGCATATCAATGGAGAATGGACTGCGGTTATGGTTTTTCTTTGCGTGTAACACCGTTTTTATGGTCAAGGGATAAGGTTGTTGAGGTTTACAGTACCGTTCCGAAACCTCCAAAAAAAGAAAGTTAATCGAAATTTAAAACAGACTTGGAAAAATGTTCTCCAAGTCTGTTTTGTTATGATATTGTCATTTATTTTATATTTCTCAAATGATTTATTGTCAGCGTCCTTTGTATGGTGTGGGTAAAGTCGCACTATTATGAATTTTCAGGACCAAGACTGACTTTGAGAATGATTTTTGAGCCATAAGGAGCGTTGTCGCCGGCATTATACTGTTCGTAACCGATAACACGCCCGGCTTCAACGGTATCATTATAAACAAGGGAAGATGTAGCAATAAATCCCTGTTCATTCAGTGCGGAAACCGCCTGTTCAACAGTGGTGTTATTGATAACGGGCAAAACACGGTTTTGAGCCCCTTTACTGATTGTTACAACAATATAAGCTCCTTTTTCGGCGGCAGTGTTCGCATCGGGAGATTGGGAAATAATCCAGCCTTCGGGATAGGAGTCACTGAAAATAGACTCTGTTGCAAGAAGAACCTGATAATTGGACTCACTGTTCTGTTTTGCGATAATATCATTATAGTTCTGACCGACCAAGTTCGGAATGACAATTTCATTGTCGGCAACCGAGATTTCTCCACTGCTCTCGGTTGATGTGGAAGATTCAGTTGCCATATCCGCAAATGGGTTTGTTGAGAGATAAATGATACCCGCAACTGTGATAATCAGCAAAGCTGAAAGACAGGACAACAATACCCATGCAAATCCAGGAATACCGCCGGAACGCTTTTTAATGTCATTGTGCTGTTGTGCGGCGGATTTAGCGGCGTTTCTCGTTGCTTCGGCACGAATTGCGTTAACTGTCGGTGCGGCGGAAAGCTGTGTGCGGAGTTTCTCAAAGTCAGAGGTACGAATTTCGGAACGAACCTGTAAACCGTCTGCCAATGCCGTAACAATATGCGGCGGTAGTTTTTTAAAGACAGAAGTCGGAATTTGCAGTTTGCCGTCAGGTTTTCTGCGGTTTGCAGTTTCGGGCAATTTTCCGACCAAAGCATAAAACAATGTGGCGGTAAAGCCGTAAACATCTGTTGCTTTTGTAAGAACCGTACCGATTTTGTATTGTTCGGGAGCAGATGCACCGTCATAAAGTTCGGCATTAAATTCGGGGTTGATACAGCGGATTTCACGAATGGCAAAACCGCATAATTTTAATTTTCCTGCTGATGTGACAACCAAATTATCGGGAGAAATGCCCAAATGCAAAATACCTGCGTTATGTATTTCAATAAGGTTTGAAAGCAAGGGCATAAACATGGAGCGAGCGGTGTTCCAATCGACAGAACCGCCACTGCGGGCAATATATTCCGTAAAAGGAATAGAGTCAAAAAATTCTTCAACCGTATAAGCGGTATTAAACTCCGAAAAAATATCAAAAATAGGAGCAATCGAGTTCAGTTCACGCAAACGGGCAACAGTGCGATAATACTCCAAAAATTCGGTATAGAGTTTTTGAAAAATGTTAGCATATCCCTCACGCACAACAAGAGGAGTTTTGCCTTTTGCACGACCGCAAATACCGGCAGGTAAAAATTCATGAATGACAACGGTTGAATGTGTTTGTTGGTCATAGCCGATATATCTTGCACCCTCAGCGTTATTTTCGATTTTCTTGCCGACAATATAGTGATTTTGAAGTATAGTGCCGAGCGGAAGAAAAGGAGCATCTTGCAGCGTATTGCGATTAAATCCGCAATACGGACAAATATCACTGCCGTTTACCTCACGCATACAACCCAAACATAATTCAGGCATAACAATCCACCAATCTCCGTACATAAATTAAAATAAATATGGTCTGTACGGTAACACGCAATTTAACTTATAATTCTAATCCATTTTCGTATTATAGCATAGCTTTAAAATAAAAGCAAGTTTACGATTGTAACCTTCTTATTACAAT
>JBJEQG010000163.1:0-7884 GCA_051881635.1 Acutalibacteraceae bacterium | reverse complement strand
TTATGAAGTCATCTGTTTTTTAAAATTTTGTTGCACTTAGTATTATAATCTACCGTTCTCCGTCTGGTTCAGATACATAAGAGCTTGGTACAGATAATCCATGTCGCTAAACAGTGTCTCATCAGTAATGATTTCAGATTTTTTCTCAGTCTCAGCTTCTGCTTCACCTGCAGCTGCCATCAGTGCTTCAAAAGGATCGAAATCATCTTCACCAGCATCCAAGGTTTGCTCAAAAGCATCAGCATCGGAACCATCTTCGATTGCTTCTGCGACAACAAGTTCTTCATCTTCAATCGTGAACTTGCCAAGAAGCAGAGAAGGATCACCAATATTTTTCAGTGCCTGTTCCTCTTTAGTAATCAGTATTTCGATAATACGCATATCGCCCTTGATACGCTTATTATCACTTTCGATGAGCATATAGCGGATGTCAGGACGCTTCTGCTGACCATAACGGTCGATGCGTCCGTTTCTCTGCTGGAACACCATCAAAGACCAAGGGATGTCAAAGTGAATCAGTCGATGGCTCAAGTAATGCAGGTTCAGACCTTCAGACGCAACATCGGATGCAACCAGAACACGAACAGGCGATTCGGTACGTCCAAAATCTTCAACAATTCTCTGCTGCTCCGCATCGCTCATTCCACCAGAAATCTCCTGGATAGCATTTGCTTTCAAGCCAAGATCCCGGTGCAGTCTTTCTGCAAGGTACTTCATAGTCTCAATGCGTTCAGTAAAGATAACAACACGGTCGCCGGTATCTGCCGGACTCCATCCGTATTCTTTGCTACGCAACAACTCAAGAAGTTTTTGATAACGAGTAAATCCTGCAGGTGTAATTGCTTCAAGTGCAGATTTCAATTCCTCAAGCAGACGAATATCTTTGATGTCATCTGCAGTGTATTTTTTATAAAGTTTCTTCAGTCGTGCTTCGATGCTTTTGATGCAAGCAGCGGGACTGGAGAACAAAGATTTTTCCAAACTGGTCTTAAACAGCTGACCAGTTCCTTTGGTTTTTCCCAAGTCCACTTCAAGCTGCATCTCGGCAAAAATATCAAAAGCATACTCTTCCTGGGCAGAAGCTCGGCAACGCTCAAGCGTGATTTTTCTTTCTAAGAAAGAACCACCGACTTGGTCTTTGACATCTTTCTTAAAGCGACGAATGCAAAGTCCCTTAATATCTTCTGGCGTATAATTCTGCGGATCTGCAATGGCAGTCGGGTCAAGCATATTCATCAGTGAAGCAAAACTCTTAGCTCTGCCATCGTGCGGAGTTGCAGACAGCATAATCATAGTATCACTTTTATCTGCAAGTAGTTTTGCAAGACGAGAACGCTGTGCCTGATGATCTCCACGCTCCGCAACATTCTGTGCTTCGTCGATAACAATAATATCCCAATCCGCATTTTCCAAATATGTACGATACTCTACATCTCGTTTCAGCGTATCAATAGACACAATCGTTTTATCATAATAGAAAAACGGATTGTAGTTAGATGGTAAACTGGCACGAATCTTTTGAATACGGTTTGAATCAAGGCGGACCAAAGGAATAGTAAAACGATTCCACATTTCTTTTTGGAACTGTGTCATCATGCTCTTAACGGTGACAACCAATATTCTCTTGCCCTTGCCACGGGCGATCAATTCGGACATCAAAATACCCGCTTCAAGTGTTTTACCAAGACCCACAGTATCCGCAATAAGAATTCTCTGTCTCGGACGTTGCAGAGAAAGTTTCGCAGGGTCAAGCTGGTAAGGCATCAAGTCCATAGCTGCTTGATGTCCAATATGTAAGTTTGCGTCAGTAGGAATCTGCTGACGCCATTGGCTTTCCAAATATAGCAAAGCTCTCTTATAGAACGGAGAGCTATCAGCAACCAATTTTATTTCAGCCGGGTCAACAATCTGAACCTGCTCCAAGTCAGCAAGAAAGATTGCTTCTCTATCTTTCACTAACGGAGAAATGCCAACACAATATAATGTCTTGTTTCCAAGACTGTTCGTTTCAATTTTTTTTACCATCCATTCTTCATCACGAATAATGGTTCTCATGCCTGGGGCAAAATCAATCATTTCACAGTCTCCTTATCCATAGAAAGATTGAGTATGTACAATCATCAATCTTGATAGTCTTCCACTTTCACTTTATCAAAACTACTATCCAACAAAACGGACATCAGGCTTTTTCCTCAGAAAGGACTTCCATAATATCATCAAATGTGCAACCTAATGCTCTGCAGATTTTTGCCAGCGTGTTTGTATTCACATTATCTCCACAGTTAAGTTTGTTGATTGTGTAGGAACTGATATTTGCCATTTCAGCCAGATCCTTTTTCTTCATATCTCTGTCAATCAATAATTTCCAAAGTCTTTTATAGCTGACAGCCATATGCTTCACCAATCCTTTCTTACAAACGACTCGTTTGTAAAATAGCACTTTTTTACATTATAGCACACGCTTCGACAAATTCAACAGTCAGACTGATGTTTCAGAATGAGACAGGGTTCGGACGAATCAACAAGCCAAAATATTGTTGGTGTAAAAAAGGTATGGGAACATCTGTTCCCTGTCACCATATTCGAGAATATCGTTATGCTTATGGGGCTGTTGAACCGCTTACCGGTGAAACATATATTTTTACACTTTTTCTAAATCCAAGTCCCATAGCTGTTATCTCCTGATAATGGCAATGGTCTTATCATCTGTTGAACCATTTTGGATAGCTTTATCTGTAATCAACTTTACCGCATCATCGTCGGATTTGGATGTCACTAAAGTTTCTTCAATGAAGTCAACATCTACAAATTCATGAACACCATCAGAGGTTAATACGAGTGTGTTTGGAAAATCGGTATCAAAGAGTTTCTCGACCACAAGGCGATTAGCATAACATAAATTTCCACCGCCAAAGCAGCAGTTGATTTCGCTTTTATTGCATTGTTCTGCTGCTTCGTACTGACCGCATTCCATGAGCCAATTGTATGTGGTGTGATCTGTCGTCAACTGTTTTAGGTAGGAACCCTGCATAACATACAATCTGGTATTGCCTGCATGAACTAAATAGTATCCGTCATCGGTGGCAACCACACAAGTTAAGGTGGTTGCCATCTCAGCTTTTTCCGGAATGGTAATGGCGTGCTTGATAAGATCAGAGTTGATATTGTTTGCGAATTGCCTAATTTCATCTTCGGTAAGATGGCGGAACTCCTTTTGAGAAAACTGATAGACTATATATCTGCTGGCAATTCTGCCGCCGGCATTCCCACCGACGCCATCAGCTACTCCGACACACCGTAAATGATCGTCATCAATACACATTATTTGATTGTTAACCAGTGTTTCATTGAATATTGCTGTGTCTTCGCATTCGCCTTTTCCGCAGCCAATTACAACACTAATACATACTTTCATCTTAATTCCTCATTATCACGAAACCGTACAATTCAAAGAATAGGGCTGAATTTCAGCGTTAATCTCGTCAATCACAACGGTTCGATCTTCAAAAATTTCATTATCGAACAAGTAGCGGGACAGTGGGTTAATCAGAAGGCTCTCAACAATATTACCGATACCACGACCACCGTTGTCAAGGTTAGCAACAGCTTTTGTTCTGAGTGTTTCCATCGCTGCATCAGACAACGACAAGGAAATCTTCTTTTCAGATTGAAGATTAGCAATAATTTTGTTAACCTGTGCCTTCAAAATTTTGTCAGCTACATCCTCACGAATGAAGTCAAAGACAACAATGTTTTCACCGATACGGTTCAAAATTTCGGGTCTTCCAAGCTTCAGTTTGAAGTATTCCTCAATGCCCTTGCGAACACTTTTTTGAACTTCCTCATAAGACATTTGTGGAGTCACACGCAAAGTTCGCTCTCCGTTGCCGTCAATTCCATAAATACCAAGGTTACTGGTGAAGATGATGATAGTTTCAGAGAAATAAACTGTATTGCCCTGACCGTCTGTCATGCGACCATCTTCGAGTATCTGCAGGAACTTGTCCAAAATGGAGGGGTGAGCTTTTTCAATTTCATCAAAAAGCAAAATGGAGAACGGGTTATTTTTAACTGCATTGGTTAGCTGACCACCAGCTTCATAACCTACATAACCGGGAGGTGCTCCAAGCAACTTTTGATCGCTGTGCGGCTGACCATATTCGCTCATATCGAAACGAATGCAGCTATGTTCATCACCGAACAATTTTTCGGCAAGGGTTTTCGCTGTTTCTGTCTTACCAGTACCGGTAGGACCAGCGAAGAACAATACACCCTTAGGACGAGAGGTAGAAGATGATTGGAGTCCGGACATACCTGTCATTGCTCTTTTGATGACATCCAAAGTTTTCGTAATAGCAGGATCTTGGCCCTTGACTCTACGAGTGAAATTAACATAAGCATTCTTAATTTCCTCACGATCAATGGTATTCCAAGGATTTTCCTTAATGCCGAATTTATATAAATCAACAACATCGCAAAGATTCCGAATGTGAATTCGTTGATTTTTTGCAAGTCTGCGAAGTCCGTTCAGTTCTGTGAAACTGAATCCTTCGGTCATACCAACGAACTTGTCCTGAATCTTTTCCAGTTCCTCCGGGTGTTCCTGGTAATACGGAGATTCTTCTACATAAATATCGTTTGCAAAGAAACTGTGGAAACGAACGCTCTTCACGAGCTGTTCACGCTCCTCTTTGGAAGGAGTACGAAGCAATATATTTTTAACATTCGGGTTGTCGAGATAGAACCATGCAGGAATATCGTTAACCTTATTGGCGACGATTACCACAATGTTTTTAAGAATGCCACTGGGGGTGCGTACATCTGTTGCATCCATGGAAGCCTGCAACAGAATAGTATAGCTGTCAATTTCAGACTGCTCCATATTTGCAGGTGATGTAATATAGCGAGAAGCAAAATTCATGACTACAGCTGTTGCTCTTTTATTCTGCGTAATTGCCGTCCGTACAATAGATGCCGCAGTTCCATTACGCCCCTTAAAATCAGCACGGATCTGCTGATTGCTTACCGTAGCATTTACCAAGCTTGCGAACGACTGAATGTATCCTCCTTCACAAGTGTTGTAAAATCCACGAATGCCATCAAAGAATACAATATCCTGATATCCGGCATCTTTGAAATAATAGTGGAGATATTGCTCCAATCTCAGGACACTTCCTTTCGGAACACTACCCTCAATGGGATATTGGTAGCTATCAAGGACATTGCCTTCCAGGATAATTATGGGCTTGATCTTGTTGAAAATATCAAGTTCACGATGCCATTTCGGCAAATAATCGCTCATATATTTTCCAATCCTTTCCCTCTTAGTAGAGTGTCTACTTGATTTTCATACTCTGGCTTATGGATGCCAACGGATATAACACCGTCAAATGCGGTGAAATTTTGTATTTCATTTTGTGCAGTTGTAAGGTAGCGATTATATTTGTCAGTAAGCTGACTGTTGATGACAATAATATTTTGATTATCGGAGCCTCGGAGAATTGTGCCGGTATTGCGTTCCTGTACATACTTGCCATCAATCAGCACACCGATTTGTGATACAATTTCAGGATATGCACGAAGCACTTCGTCATATCCAAAACCGGTATAAACCAAAATGTCTTTCGTGATTTTCGATAATTCCGGCAACAACTGCTTCAACGCATCCGGTTGCATAAAAGGATCACCACCGGTAAGTGTAAACCCATCAACCGAATGCGTTGCACAGACACTACTAATCAACTGCATTATTGTTTCTAATGTTGTTTTATATCGTTCCTGCGGCTCCCACAATTCCGGATTGCTACAGCCAAGACAATGGTGATTACATCCGTTAAACCAAATACCGATTCGCTTGCCGGGTCCTAATACATTGACGGGATACAGAAGCCTTGCTACATACATACTCCGATCCTCACAAGGAAATATGCAGCCTCCATCTGACGAGAGCCATTCTGCTCGTTGCCACCTAAACCGACTTCATCACCATCTTTTAACTCCACAGACATATCTCCGGAAATCATGTTGTTGTTCACGAATGTATAATTCGTGTTATTACAATTCTTAATTGTCAGAGTAGATGCAGTAGTGTCCAATGTCAGTTCAGCATGTTTTCTACTGACATACGGTTTGGATGAGAGGTATTCCTTCATCTCATTTTCTCTGCCGATAATATTACTGCCTTCCTTAATTTCATAAGCAAATGTTCCGTCCAAAGATGATAGCAAATATTGTTGTACAGCAGGAGTATTATCCGAAGTAGGTGCAGTTTCCAGCGAAGGAATAATCATGGAAATGTCTTCACCGCAAGCAGAGCAACGCCTTGACTGTACCGGATTTTTTGCACCACAATCACATACTCGCACCATTGGTGCAGATATCGGTGCTGCATCAGTAGATTGTCCGCCGTTCTGTGCTGCCTGCTCCATGCTTTCATCAACCACAGGCACATTTTGCAGATCCGTTTCGCAATCAGAACATTCCAAAGCGGAAGGATCATTGTGTACACCGCAGACAGGGCATACTTTATACTTTTCCATAGTTATTCACCTATCCTCTGTGTATTGGATTTTGCTGTATGTTTCTTCGCACTTTTCGCCTCATATTCAGCAACATCGGTGTTCATATTATAATCAGATACATTTATGATTTGAGCATACTGTGCATCGGGCGGAAGAATAGAGATTCTTTTAGTTATAATTCCTTTTTTACGCAGGCGTCTTTCAATCTCATAATAATCACCGCAGAATGTACACATATCAGAAACCAAACTTGCACTTTCTGCCTCAGTCGGAATGCGATCATCTGTGCCGATACCGCCCAATTCCATAGTTATTTGACCATCGCTGGAATAGGTAACATTGACTGCAGTACCCTCATCAAATAAATAAAGCTCGTTTCGGAATCGTTTCCCGTTGCGTCGGACAACTTCTCTATCGCCTACTACAGAGTAACCCATTTCCCGCATAGCTTCATCAACACATCTGCTGATGTAAGCTTGCTCATCTTGATGTCGAATGGCATCTTCCGTTTCTTTAATTCTATCATCCAGAACAGCAATAGCGTCAGAAGAAAATGGTACATACTCTGCTGCAATACCGAGCTTTTTGGCATTTGACTCATAGATGAAGCATTTACGCTCATATTCCTCACCTTGAGCTGCATAAGCAGCATGATAAGCCCGACATTCTTTTGCAAAGGGAACTACTGTCATTGCGTAGAAGTTCTTTAAGAAATCAGGATCTTCAATTTCCGCAAACTTTGCCTGAATTGCTTCAACTCTGGCTTTCTGATCATCAGTTAGTGACAGTGCAGCAAGATCGTCTAACTCAGACTGAATATTCTTTGTAAAGGGGCTACTACTAACACCGGATGTATCGCCAATGGTATCAAATGTAAAATCAAAACCGCCATCAATGCGATCTGCCAACTCAGTACGGAACGCCTTATCTGCAGAAGCATATTCTGTTGTTACCGCTTTTGTTATGGATGTGAGTTTACGAATTGCTGCCCGCAAATTTTGATTTATCTCCTGCAATTGTGCAGATCCATCCTTATCGCTTGCAGATGATGCCTGAGCAAGAGCAATCACTGCGGCCTCATGTAGTGTTTTAGCTTGTGTCAGAGTAGTAGTGTCAGCACCAATTTCTGCATAGAGTGGCTCCATTTGCCCGATAATACGGTCAGATTCTACAATGACACTTCTGGCATCCCCTATATGTTTTGCAAGCATTTCTCTTTCAATTCTAATTCTACGCTGTTCCTCAAGGATACGACGCTGTTCCCGGGTTAGCGTATAATGCGATGTTTTAGGTCCGCTCATAAGCAAGTACCTGCTACTCAAAATATGGACAAATATATCCATATCGAGAATTGAAAGTCCTC
>JBJEQG010000162.1:0-1731 GCA_051881635.1 Acutalibacteraceae bacterium | reverse complement strand
AGCTGGCGGTGCATTTGCCTAATGGACGGGGAGTTTATACTTTTTGTATGTGTCCAGGAGGTATGGTTGTGGCGGCGGCAAGCGAAGAAAACCGTCTTGTAACGAATGGTATGAGCCATTTTGCCCGTGACGGTCAAAATGCCAACAGTGCCGTTTTGGTTGGTGTAACACCGTCCGATTTCGGCAGTGACGATGTATTGGCAGGTATTGAATTTCAACGGCGTTTAGAAGCGGCGGCATTTAAAAGCGGTGGCGGAAACTACCATGCCCCCGTGTCACGGGTTGACGATTTTATCAACAGACGGCGTTCTGTGTCATACGGTTCAGTGTTGCCGACATACCGTCCATCATGTACGCTGACAAATTTAGACGATTGTTTGCCACAGGAAATTGCAGATTCCATGAGAATGGGTATTCAACGCATGGGCGGTCTTTTACATGGATTTGATGACGGCGATGCCATTTTAACTGCCGTTGAAAGCCGCAGTTCCTCACCCGTACGCATTGTTCGCAACGAAAATTTCTGTTCCGTCAACATCTTAGGTTTATATCCATGCGGTGAAGGAGCCGGTTATGCTGGTGGCATAATATCTGCCGCTACAGACGGTATTCGAGTGTCAGAGGGCGTTGCTCTACAAACTTCCCATTAGTAACTATTGAATATGGAAAATGTTGTTGGCTTATGTATAAAGATTATTTATACAACCCAAAGCGGATATATTTTTTCCGAACATACCTATTCATAATCTAACTATACACCCGTAGAAAGTACGGTTACATCAAAAGAATAAAGGGGCTGAATTTAAAATGGAAGATATAACGGAAGTTTATGATTTCTATAATAATGGTGCAGAAATTGACCGACTTGAACATGGACTTGGAATAATAGAGTTTTACCGTTCAAAGGAGATTATGTTAAAATATCTTGGTAAAAATCTGACAATCTATGATATAGGCGGCGGTATTGGAAAATATGCAGCATGGCTTGCAGAACAAGGACATAAAGTTACTTTGATTGAACTTGCACCGACAGCAGTTGATTATGCAAGAATACATCAAAATGCCAATTCGCCTTATATTGCAGAAGTCGGTGATGCAAGAAATATCAACAAGCCTAATGAAAGTGCAGATGTGGTCTTGCTTATGGGGCCGCTGTATCATTTGCAAAATGAAGATGAGCGAAATAAGGTTTTAAGTGAGGCTTACCGTGTACTGAAAAAGGGTGGCTTGCTTTTTGCAGTGGGAATATCAAAGTTCAGTTCTACAACATGGGCATTGTCTGTATATGGTAATGGCTGTAATTTCATTGATGATGATATTTACATTAATATGCTAAAATGCGAACTTACAACGGGTAAACATTATAGACCGAAAGAATACCCGTTTATAATCGCTAATGCCTATTTCCACACGATTGATAAATTAAGAAGTGAGATTTCTAACAGTGGATTTAACATCATAAACAGCCATGCTATTGAAGGTTGTATATGGTTTACACCTAAACTTGATGAAAAATGGCAAGATGAAAATAGTCGTAATCGCTTGCTTGAAATCATACATATAACCGAACACGAGGATACACTTATGGGAATGAGTCCTCATATTATGGCTGTTGCTCAAAAGTAATCTTTTTCAATAACCTGACAAAATATTGTAAGTTTATTGTGTATTTATGATAAACTTGAAAAAAATCAATTTTTTGTATTGATTTTTGTTTTGACAGCTTTTATA
>JBJEQG010000161.1:19623-33269 GCA_051881635.1 Acutalibacteraceae bacterium | reverse complement strand
ATGGCAAAATCGGACACGATGAAACAGGAAGATATTTCGTGAGGAATATCACAGTGTAGATATTTATAGATTTTAACAAATTTGTATATATTTATCGTAGCGGTATATTATTTTGCCGATAATGTTGCAGTCTTTCAAGACAACCTGTTTCTATCATTTCTTTATTCTTTCAATGACATTTTTCCAAAGAAATGGTGTCTTTTTATGTATTGCCGTTCAATCACACACTTTGCTTGACATTCCAAAGGGGCAATGCTATAATTTTTGTTGTATATCCTTTATATGGATTGAAAAGTATTGATAATATTTGGAGGAAATTATATGGCAAAGGAACTTGCAAAATCCTATAACCCCTCTGAAGTTGAGGACAGAATTTATAAATTCTGGCAGGACGGCGGATTTTTCCATGCTGAGGTTGACCCCGCCAAAAAGCCTTACACAATTATGATGCCACCACCGAACATTACGGGACAGCTCCACATGGGACACGCTCTGGACGAAACTTTACAGGATATTTTAATCCGTTTTAAGCGTATGCAGGGCTATTCGGCTCTTTGGTTGCCTGGCACAGACCATGCCTCTATCGCTACTGAGGCGAAAATCGTTGAGGCTTTGCGTAAAGAAGGCATTGCCAAAGAGGATTTAGGGCGTGAAGCTTTCTTGGATAGGGCGTGGGAATGGAAACGCCAATATGGTGGCACAATCACAGGACAGCTTAAAAAACTCGGCAGTTCCTGTGATTGGGAGCGTGAACGCTTTACTTTGGACGAGGGCTGTTCAAAAGCTGTTAAGGAAGTTTTCATTCGTTTGTACGAAAAGAAATTGATTTATCGTGGGGAACGCATTATCAACTGGTGTCCGAAATGCCGTACTTCCATTTCCGACGCTGAGGTTGTTTTTGAGGAACAGGACGGCTTTTTCTGGCACTTGCGTTATCCGCTGACAGACGGCTCAGGCTATGTTCAATTAGCGACAACCCGTCCTGAAACCTTAATCGGCGATACTGCTGTTGCCGTTCACCCCGATGATGAACGCTACAAGTCTCTTATCGGCAAAACCGTTACATTGCCGTTGGTTGGGCGTGAAATCCCGATTGTTGCCGACACCTATGTTGAACAGGATTTTGGTACGGGCGTTGTAAAAATTACCCCTGCCCATGACCCGAATGACTTTGAAGTTGGGTTGCGTCATAATCTTCCCGTTATCAATGTTATGACCGATACCGCCGTTATGAACGAACAAGCGGGCAAATATGCCGGCATGGAGCGTTATGAGGCAAGAAAAGCGATTGTCAAGGATTTGGAGGCCGGAGGTTTCCTCGTTAAGGTTGAACCGCTGAAACATAATGTCGGTTCATGCTATCGCTGTCACACCACTGTTGAACCCCGTGTATCCAAACAATGGTTTGTTAAAATGAAACCTCTTGCCGAACCTGCCATTGAGTGTGTTCGCAGCGGCAAAACAAAATTTGTTCCCGAACGCTTTGATAAAATTTTCTTCCACTGGATGGAAAACATCAAGGATTGGTGTATTTCCCGTCAACTTTGGTGGGGACACCGTATTCCTGCGTGGTACTGTGACGATTGCGGCGAAACAATCGTTTCCAAAGAAACACCAACTGTTTGCCCGAAGTGCGGCAAATCCCATCTTACACAAGACCCCGACACTTTGGACACATGGTTCAGTTCGGCTCTTTGGCCGTTCTCCACACTCGGCTGGCCCGACAAAACACCTGAATTGGAATACTTCTACCCAACCAACACTTTGGTTACGGGTTACGATATTATTTTCTTCTGGGTTGCCCGTATGATTTTCTCAGCGGTCGAGAATACAAATTCTCAGCCGTTTGACACTGTTTTCATTCACGGCATTGTGCGTGATGCCAACGGTATCAAGATGTCAAAATCACTCGGCAACGGCATTGATCCTCTCGCCGTTATCAAAGATTATGGTGCGGACGCTCTGCGTTTCTTCCTTGTTACGGGAAACAGTCCCGGAAACGATATGCGTTATATTCCCGAAAAAGTTGAGGCAAGCTCCAACTTTGCAAATAAACTTTGGAATGCCGCCCGCTTTATCCACATGAACATTGACGGCTATGATGTCAAGAACGAATTGCCGTCTGTTTTGGAAACTGAGGATAAATGGATTATCTCGACTTTGAATACGGTTGCCAAAGAGGTTACGGAAAATCTTGAAAGTTTTGAATTAGGTGTTGCCGTTTCCAAGATTTACAGCTTTATTTGGGATTGTTTCTGCGACTGGTATATTGAACTCGCAAAAACACGCTTGCAGTCGAAAGACGAAACCGCACAAAATGCCCGTCAAGTCCTCGTTTGGGTTATGAACCAAATGTTGAAACTGCTTCACCCGATTATGCCGTTTATTACGGAAGAAATCTGGCAGTCACTCCCCCATGACGAAAGCGAAAAAACAATCATGCTTTGCAAATATCCTGAATATGATGAGGCACTTTCTTTCCCTGAGGCGGCTCATGAAATGGAAATGGTTATGGAAACCATTAAGGCTATCCGTACACGCCGTAACGAAATGAATGTTGTACCGTCCAAAAAGGCAAAGGTTTATATTGCCGCAAAAGAACAAGCTCCTTTCCAAAACGGTGCGAAATTCCTCAGCCGTCTTGCAAGTGCAAGCGAAGTTATTGTTGGTGACAGCTTTGAAATTGAGGGTGCGGTTACAATCGTTACTGCTGACGCAAAGGTTTATATTCCGCTCTATGAACTTGTGGACAAAGAGGCGGAACAAAAGCGTCTGCAAAAAGAACTTGACCACGCCATTAAAGAACTTGAACTCAATGAAAAGAAGTTGAACAATACGGGCTTTATGGCAAAAGCTCCCGAAAAAGTCGTAGCAGGTGTTCGTGCGAATGTTGAAAAATATCGTGAACAAATCACCATGCTGAAAGCGACTTTGGAAAAAATGTAATATTAACATGAAAAAATCTCCGTCCGTTCCAACGAATAGGCGGAGATTTTGATATTGAACCCCAAAAATGACTTTACAAAATAACACATTCATCTTATCATAATATACAGATGTTCGGATTTTATATGTGGAGGTGATTTCATGCACGATATTTGGAATCCATGGCATGGTTGTGTAAAGTGCAGTGAGGGTTGTCAAAACTGCTATGTGTATTTTCTTGACCGTATGCGAAACGGTAATGGTGCGGATATTTTCCGCACAAAAAACTTTAACTACCCATTACAAAAAAACAAAAACGGCACTTACAAAATCCAAAGCGGCGAACAAATTCGTGTGTGTATGACCTCTGATTTTTTCTTGCCTGAGGCTGACGCATGGCGAGCGGCGGCTTGGGATATTATGCGTGAACGCTCCGATGTCAAATTTTTTCTTTTGACCAAACGCCCCCAAAGAGTTGAAAACTGTTTGCCGTCCGATTGGGGAAACGGTTGGGAAAATATTTTCTTCAATGTCACTTGTGAAAATCAAAAGCGGACAGATGAGCGTATTCCTCTGCTTTTGAAACTTCCTTTCAAGCATAAGGGCATTATGGTTGCTCCGTTTATCGGTGCTGTGCGTATAGAAAAGTATTTATCGGACGGACAGATTGAACAAGTCATCTGCGGTGGCGAAAATTACGATAACGCCCGTCCCTGTCATTTTGAATGGGTACAGAATTTGAGAGCCGATTGCCAAAAACACAATGTTACCTTTTGCTTTTTTGAAACGGGAACGCAATTCGTCAAGAACGGCAGACTTTACACCATTCCGCAAAAATCAATTCAAAGCGAAATGGCATACAAGTCCAACATGAGTTTTATCGGCAAGCCTATTCACTTCAAATTAACGGATGCTTTCGGTGTGGACATTCCCGAAACTCAGCTTTATAAACCGCATTACCGTCAAAAGTGTATGCACTGCGGCAGCCGTATTATCTGCAACGGCTGTACCGACTGCGGAAAATGCGGTGCGGAATAAATTTTTTATTGAGTAAAAAATCCCACTCTATGCACCTTTTGTCATAGAGTGGGATAACTTTATTGTTTTATAACAAACCGCTTATTTGCTTTTAATATATTCGTCAATCGCTTTGGCGGCAGACTTACCTGCACCCATAGCCAAAATAACGGTTGCCGCACCTGTTACAGCATCACCGCCGGCATAAACACCCTCACGGGTTGTTAAACCGCCCTCGTCCTTTGTAATGATACAGCCATGCTTGTTTGTATCAAGTCCGGGAGTTGTACTTCTAATCAACGGGTTCGGACTTGTGCCGATAGACATAATCATTGTATCAATATCGAGTACAAACTCACTGCCCTCTTTGACAATCGGACGGCGGCGACCGCTGGCATCAGGCTCACCCAATTCCATTTCCACGCAACGCATACCGCAAACTTTGCCGTTTTCGTCACCCAAAACCTCAACAGGGTTTGTCAAAGTCTTGAAGATAATGCCTTCTTCCTCAGCGTGTTCAACTTCCTCTTTACGGGCAGGCAATTCTTCCATACCTCTGCGGTAAACAATATATACGGTTTCCGCACCCAAACGCTTTGCACTTCTTGCAGCGTCCATAGCAACATTACCGCCGCCGACAACAGCCACGCTTGAACCTCTCTTAATCGGCGTTTTGCTGTCCTCTTTGTATGCTTTCATAAGGTTAATTCTTGTAAGGAACTCATTAGCGGAATAAACGCCGTTAAGGCTCTCGCCTGGAATACCCATAAATCTCGGCAAACCTGCACCACTGGCAATATAAATTGCCTCGTTGCCCATCTCGAACAATTCGTCAACCGTCAAAACCTTGCCGATAACCATGTTGGTTTCAATATCAACGCCAATGGCTTTAAGGTTGTCGATTTCCTTTTGTACAATAACTTTCGGCAGACGGAACTCTGGAATACCGTAAACCAATACACCGCCTGCAAGGTGGAGAGCTTCATAAACGGTCACTTTATAGCCGAGTTTCGCCAAATCGCCTGCGGCTGTCAAACCGCTCGGACCTGCACCGATAACGGCAACCTTATGGCCGTTTTGTTCGGGAACTGTCGGCTGTTCCGTACAATGCTCTCTATGATAGTCGGCAACAAAACGCTCCAAACGACCGATACCAACGCTTTCTGTTTTAATACCTCTAACGCATTTGCCCTCGCACTGATTTTCTTGAGGACATACACGACCGCAAACAGCCGGTAATGCACTTGATGCCGTCAAAATCTCGTAAGCACCCTCCATATCTTCATTAGCAACACGCTCGATAAATGCGGGAATGTCAATGGATACGGGACAGGCACTGCGGCAAGGCTTTTTCGGGCAATTCAAACATCTGCGAGCCTCTGTAACAGCCATTTCGTATGTATAACCCAACGCAACTTCATCAAAGTTGTTTCTGCGAACTTCGGGGTCTTGTACGGGCATGGGGCATTTTTTCGGGTCCATATTTCTTTGTACAGCCATTTATTTTACCTCCTGATTGAGCAAGTTGCACGCTTTCTCACGGGCATGAGCCTCAAATTCTTTATACATACCGCCTCTGTGCATTGCTTCGTCAAAATCAACCAAATGACCGTCAAAGTCAGGGCCGTCAACACAAGCAAACTTTGTTTCACCGCCAACAGTCAAACGACAGCCGCCGCACATACCTGTACCGTCAATCATAATCGGGTTCATGCTGACAACGGTCTTAATGTTGTATTTCTTTGTTGTCAAAGCAACAAACTTCATCATAACCAACGGACCGATAGCAATAACTTCATCGTATTGGTTGCCCTCTGTAATCAACTGTTCCAAAGCGTTTGTAACCAAACCCTTTGTACCATAGCTGCCGTCATCTGTCATCATGCAAAGTTTGTCGCTTACGGACTTAAATTCATCTTCCAGAATAACCAAATCTTTGTTGCGGAAACCGACAACGCTATGAACCTCACAGCCCAAAGAATGAAGTTTCTTTGCAATCGGGTAAGCAATCGCACAGCCAACACCGCCACCGACAACGGCAACTTTCTTCAAGCCCTCTGTTTCACTCGGCACACCCAACGGGCCAACAAAGTCATGTAGACTGTCACCCTCTTGAAGTGTATTCAATTCCATTGTAGAGCCACCAACAATTTGATAGATAATTGTAACCGTACCCTTTTCACGGTCAAAGTCAGCGATTGTCAACGGAATACGCTCGCTGTCCTCCTTTGCTCTGAAAATGATAAATTGTCCCGGCTCTGCTTTTTTGGCAATCAGCGGAGCTTCAATTTCCATCAGTGACACTGTGGGGTTCAGTGCTTTTTTTCTGACGATTTTGTACATCTCACACAATCCTTTCTGAAAAAATATTGATTTGGAGTTTTAATATCAATCTTTATTCAAGGTCTTATATTTCGGATACAATCCAAAAGCCATGAAATATATAGCGTCTATTATTATAACACAAATTTTTTTCAAATACAAGGGTTACCCTTTGACATATTTAACAAGAGTGGATATATCCATATATTTATCGGCATTATCGACAATATATTTGTCAGCGGTAAAGGCGATAACTTTCATTTGGACTTCACCCTTAATACCGCTGTCGCCCGCACCGGCAGTCAATGCCAAACCGTTTTGTTTGTCGGCACTCATAATGCCGACAGAATATTTTTCGTCCCCGTAAATCAACGCTTGGGAACACAAATCCACCGAAAAAGCCCCTTGAACCTTAAAGCAGGACACAGCAGTTCTGTTGCTCTTAACACAGACGGAGCAATTTTCCGTTCCCTCAAAGACGGGCAGGAAATTCAATGTAATGCCGTCCCTATGTTCCGTTACAGAAAAGCCGTTAAGCATGCATTCAATTTCGGGAGCTTTTGTTTCCTCTTTGGAGAGGTTCAGCACTTCCCTTTCGCCCATCAATTCCGTTTCCAATTTTTTTGTTGCCTGCATAACATCGGCTTTTGTTTCCAAACTTCCCTCCGCACAGCTATTCAGCAGTAAGGACTGAAAATTATAGAACGCCTCGAAATACTTTGCCTTAACCGTCGAAAACATCACCGTTGACAAATCACTCACGCAAATACCCTCTTTCCCGTCCGATAATGGCAGGGCTTTGCCCCGCACCCTACAAGGGGCGTTGCCTCTTGACCCCACCAAAGGGACAAAGTCCCTTTGGAAACCCGTCTTTTATGGGATTTGGGATAAATTTTTTAATGCTATTATCGGACGAACATATTTTTATCGCAACAGTATTATAGCATAACCGCCCCTATAAAACAAGTAACCTGTGGGCAACATCATCAAAAGGAAAAACACCGCATGAGAAAAATAACAATCTCATGTGGTGTTTATTAAAAATGAACTGAGCAAAAATTTTCCTATATGTATCAATATATTTTGTTGCCGACCAATAAAGCTACCGCATGGGCAGAAATGCCCTCACAGCGACCGCTGAAACCCAAACCTTCCTCTGTTGTGGCTTTAATGTTGACACAATCCAAAGGTAATTGCAGGGTTTGGGCAATATGTTTCGTCATTTCGGGAATGTACGGACGGAGTTTAGGTTTCTGAGCGATAATTGTAGCGTCAATGTTGGAAACGGTATAGCTTTTTTCCGCTAAAAGTTCTCCCACTTTCGCCAAAAGAACAAGACTGTCTGCCCCTTTATATTGCTCATCATTATCGGGGAAATGCAAACCAATATCACCCAAAGCAGCCGCCCCTAAAAGAGCGTCCATAATGGCATGAGTCAGAACATCAGCATCTGAATGTCCAAGCAAACCCAAATCATGCGGAATACATACGCCGCCCAAAATCAGCTTTCGTCCCTCAACCAACTTATGCACATCATAGCCATGACCAATACGAAAATTCATACTTTCCCTCCATTATGCCGTAATGAAATGTTGGGCATAATCCGAAAAGGTTTTATACAGAAGTTTCTGTCCCTTTTTGTTCAGGTGAATTCCGTCCTGACAGAGATAGTTTTTATAGTCCCGCACTTCCAGAAACGGCTCTCGAACATCAATCAAATGCAAATCATATTCCCGTGCCAACTTTTCGATTTTATGCGAATAGCTTTCCTGCTGACGATAGATAACCTCTTTTTCTTTCAGCCACTTCATGACATTATTGGCGTTGACATTTTCCATTTGACTAATCCACTGAAAATAGCGTTCCGAGTCAATCGGCGGCAGGTTCATCAAAATCGGCGTAATATGATACCTCAAAAGTGTTTCAATCATATCACGCATGGACTGTACAAATTGTTTCGGAGGTGTATTGGGTTCATGGTGACCGGTAGGGTTTGCCGACACTTCCGCCCAATTAAAGTCGCAGTCGTTTCCGCCGAACTCCAAAAGAACGACATCAGCCTGATAACCTTTTCGCAGTGTCATATCCAAATTTTTTTGTGCTTTCGGTGCGGTACAGCCAAAACGGGAATTGTTGCGGACATCAACCATGTTGAAAATGCGTTTGAACACATTGACCGCACACTGCTTAAACTGTTTATAACGCCCGTCATTCTCGTCCAAAATAATGCCTTTCAAAATCGAGTCGCCCCAGATACCGATATTTGTTACATTTGCCATAATAAGCACCTCATTTCTTGTTTGTATTATATACCAAAAATGTTAAAAAATTATTTCCTTTTAAGAAATAATTTTCTTTTTTTATTGTACAATAACAAAATTATGCCCAAATTATCTTTCAATTACATACTTTAAGAAAAAAATGCGTACAAAAATAACCTTATCGCCGATAACGGCAAACAGCCTCCAATCCATAAAAGAATCAGAAGCTGTTTCAGACTTTATGCTATCTATATTAAGCCGTAGCGAAAACAAAATTGTCATTTTCAAAACGGCAGGTCATTTTATCTCCCGACTTGATACTGCCTTCCAACATCAACTCGGAAATGCGGTCCTCAATCTTGGATTGAATGGCTCTTCTCAGCGGTCTTGCACCGTAAACCTCATCAAAGCCGGCTTTTGCAATCGCTTTGATTGCACTTTCCTCAAATATGGCGGTAATATCCATATCCTGCAATCTTTTCTGCAAGGTTGCGAGCATACGGCGGGAAATTTCTTCAATATCTTCCTCCCTCAGCTTATTAAAGACAATGATGTCATCGACACGGTTCAAAAACTCGGGACGGAATGTATTTTTCAGTTCGCCCATAACCATATCATGAATATTGCTGTCGGCTGTTTTGTCCTCATTGCCTGCAAATCCCAAACGGGCATTTTGCTTTTCCGTAATCATTCTCGCTCCGACATTTGAGGTCATAATGATAATCGTATTTTTGAAGTTGACATGGCGACCCTGTGCGTCCGTCAAACGCCCGTCGTCCAAAATCTGCAAAAGCACATTGAACACATCAGGGTGAGCTTTTTCGATTTCATCGAACAAAATGACGGAATACGGACGGCGTCTGACTTGCTCGGTCAACTGTCCTCCCTCATCAAAACCGACATATCCCGGAGGAGAACCAATCAGCTTGGAAACCGTATGTTTCTCCATAAATTCGGACATATCCAAACGAATCATGGCATTTTCGTCACCGAACATTGACTGAGCCAACGCCTTGCAAAGTTCCGTTTTGCCGACACCTGTTGGACCTAAAAAGATGAACGAACCGATAGGACGCTTGGGGTCTTTCAATCCAACACGCCCACGACGAATGGCTTTCGATACTGCTGATACGGCTTCATCTTGTCCGACAATGCGTTGATGTAATTCGGTTTCCATTTTCAAAAGCCGTTTGCTTTCCGCCTCTGTCAGCTGAACAACAGGAACTCCCGTCCAACCTGAAACAATCTGTGCAATATCTTCCGGTGTTACTTCACCGTTTGTATGCTCGTTTTTGTCCTGCCATTCTTTCTTCTTGGCTTCAAGCGTTTCATTCAGCTTTTTCTCTTCATCACGCAGTTTTGCGGCCTGTTCAAAATCCTGTGCGTTGACGGCGGCCGCTTTTTCCTGCTCCAACTGCCTGATATGGTTTTCAAGTTCGTGCAGGTCATCAGGAGCAGTATAGGCTCTCAAACGCACTTTGGAACACGCCTCGTCCACAAGGTCAATCGCCTTGTCGGGCAAATAACGGTCGGCAATATAGCGTGAGGAAAGTTTGACGGCGGCGTTAATCGCTTCGTCCGTAATCTTAACCTTATGGTGTGCCTCATAGCGGTCACGCAGACCTTTGAGTATTTCAACTGTTTCCTCCTCGCTTGGTTCGCCAACGGTAACAGGTTGGAAACGCCGTTCCAAAGCGGCATCTTTTTCGATGTACTTTCGATATTCGTTAATTGTGGTTGCACCGATAACTTGAAAATCACCACGAGCCAAAGACGGCTTTAAGATGTTGGCGGCATCAGTCGACCCCTCTGCCGAACCGGCACCGATAATGGTATGAAGTTCATCAATGAACAGAATAACATCTTTGGCGTTTTTGACTTCCTCAATTGCTTTGGAAATTCTGTCCTCAAAATCACCCCTGTATTTTGTACCGGCAACCATACCGGTTAAATCCAATGCAACAACACGCTTGTTTTTAAGCAGTTCGGGGACTTCTCCCTGTGAAATTTTCAATGCCAGACCTTCCGCAACGGCGGTTTTACCGACACCCGGTTCACCGATAAGGCAAGGATTGTTTTTGGTACGGCGGCACAAAATTTGAATAACACGCTCAATTTCTTCCTGACGACCAATAACAGGGTCAATTTCGCCTTTTGCGGCTGACGCTGTCAAATCTCTGCCGAATTGGTCCAAAGTTTTGGTGTTTTCATGGGCGGTTTGATTTTCGCTGCCGCTTGAATTGTCAAAGCCACCGTCATTACTGAGTTTTCCTCTCAAATGCTCCACAATGTCACTTGGACGCACATTCATCGCCGCAAGAAAACGAACAGCAAAGCTGTCTATATCGGAAATCAATGCCAAAAGAAGATGTTCTGTTCCAACATATTTTTGTCCCATGCGTGATGCCTGCATAACCGCCAACTGCATAACACGCTTACTGCGTGGTGTAAAGTCATTCGGTGTTAATATTGTCTGAGAACCGACATCGCTTTCCTGTTGGATAATTTTATCCAACATTTCACCCTTAACGCCAAGTTCTTCCAAAACCGACGCTGCTACCGTTCCTTCTTCCGTCAGTACACCATATAAAATATGTTCACTGCCCACATAGGTATGCCCCAGCTTTTGAGCGTACTCTATCGCACGATTGACAGCTGCATTTGCTTTTTCCGTAAAACCGTTAAACTTATACATAAAACATACCTCCTTAACCAGGGGCTTCTCCCAACCCCAAAAACTTTTAATTCTGTCTTTGTGGATTAGGGGAAAGCACAATCTTCAAATCTTGCAATATAAAAACTTCAATGGAAGATTTATTCTTCCAAACATCTGTTGTTGGGAATATTTTTGCTTGTCAGTGTTGTACGCACCAAATCGGCACGAATACGGTCACGCTCCTGTGGTGTCAATTTCTTACCGACATTTTTCATCAAGGTTGCCGGTTGAATTTCAAGCATAAGCGAATCAACGGTATGAACATTGATGTTTTTAACCAAGCCGGCTTCAATACCTAAACGAAGATTGGAAAGCAAACGCATACATTCCTCATTCGTCATCAACTGAGCATAGCACAGCAAACCATAGGAACGGCTGACAGAGTCTTTAACCGCAATATTCTTTGCCAATTCTTCACGGGCATTTCGTTCCTGTGTGACAATCTGCATAACAATATCTTTCAGATTGTTAATAGCCTCCGTTTCAGAAATTCCGAGTGTGATTTGGTTTGAAATCTGATAAACCGAACCGAGCGGATTGCTGCCCTCGCCGTAAATACCACGCAACGCCAAACCTAATTTGGAGAGCGTTGCTCCTAAACGGTTCATCGCTCCGCTTTGTTCCAAAGCCGGCAAATGGAGCATAACTGAGGCACGCATACCTGTACCAATGTTGGTCGGACATTGTGTCAAATAACCAAGTTTGTCATGGAATGCAAATTCCAGATGTTCGTCCAACAGGGTATCAATCTTATCTGCCAGGCTGTAAGCCCCTTGCAAGTCCAAGCCTTTGAACAGAACCTGTATGCGGACATGGTCCTCCTCGTTAATCATAATGCTTACGGTATCGTCATTCAGAAGGAGCAAGCCCCGTCCCTGACGGTTTGAAATAAATTCAGGGCTGACCAAATGGCGTTCAACCAAAGAAACCGCTTCTTCCTGTGTCAACTCGGACATTTGAATATAACGGAACTGTCCTGCAATCGCCGAATTTCCGTTCAAAACGGCATCTTTAACAATTGCCGCTACACGGCATTTCATTTCGTCCGACAAACGACATGGAAACGGATATGCTTTCAGATTTCTTGCAAAACGGATTCTTGTGCTGACAACAACATCATCATAAGATGTAACTGTATTTTTTTGTTCGCTCATGACACCCACTCCTCTCAATCGTCCTTATGTTCTGCCTTAATGGCATTGATTTTATCTCTCAGTTCGGCGGCTTTCTCAAAGTTCTGAGCCTTAACCGCCTCAGTCAGTTCATTGGTAAGGCGTGTCAATTCATTTTGAACACGGGATTTTTCACCGGCTGCCTTTCCCAACTTCCCTGTATGGGCTGTTTTGCCGTGTATTCTTTGTATGGACGGCAAAAGTTCATCATAAAAAGTGGTGTAGCACTCGGCACAACCGATTTTGCCGCTTTTAGCAATATCTTCAAAGGTTGAACCGCAACACTCACAGCGGCGGGCAGATTTCAAAGATGGCACACCGCCCATAAAGCTACCAAAAAGCTTATCGAAATCAAAACCCATTGTGTCGAAGAATGAACCATAACCCAACTTTTGGGCACATTCCGAACAAAGGTTGTATTCTTTCAGTTCCCCGTTGGTAATGGTCTTGATATGTGTTGTTGCCTGTTTCTTTCCGCATGATTGACAAAGCATAAAAAATCCCTCCTGTAATCAATTTGTTAATTTTCATTCAAACGCACTTGCGTTACTAACATATTTTTAAAGACTGCTGCCCTTACGCTGTCCCGCATATTTGGCGGTACATCGGCATAACAGCGGTCGGAAACCGCCGACATGATAAGTACGGCATCATAATGGGGCAAAATTCCTTGATGCACCATATTTTTCAGCATGATTTCCGCTTCCGCCTCTGTCAGCTTACTGCCGATTGAATTGACAATATGCATAACGGTTGGAAGGCGTTTGGCGACAACTCTTGTAATCTTGATGTAACCGCCGCCACCCCGTCGGCTTTCAACGATATAGCCTTGTTCAGGTGTAAACCGAGAGGTAATAACATAGTTAATCTGGCTAGGCACACACCCCAAAAGGTTCGCCAACTCATTTCGTTTGATTTCGGCGTTGCCGTCACTCTCGTTGAGCATATTCATAATATACTCCGTCACAATATCGCTCATTCTCATACTTTCTCGCTCCTTTCGCTGTTAGTTTTTAACTTTGACTTTCTTTGACTTTCTGAGTTTATTATAATCAAAAGGTCAGGAAAGGTCAAAGTCAAATAAAGTCTATTTCAAGCGGTTTTAAAAACGATTTGAAGTTTTTTCTTGATTTTCCTCTCTTTTTCTCATTTTTTCTTATTTTTTTAATTTTTCTTCAAAACCTGCCTATTGCTATAATCTTTGACTTGCGGTATAATGGATTATACAATGCA
>JBJEQG010000161.1:0-19523 GCA_051881635.1 Acutalibacteraceae bacterium | reverse complement strand
AGCGGCGGCTCGCCGCCTCCAACAGTCTTATTGATTGAGTAGGTTGTTATGAAGTTAAGTGATTTTGTCGGAAATAAAATTGTTAAAGAGGAATTGGAACAGGCGTTTTTGTCTGATATGCTTCCCCATGCCCTCATTATCGAGGGTGAAAAAGGAACAGGCAAACGCACTTTAGCGGAAATCATCGCCCAATATTGTGTTTGTCGTTCAGAAGGTCAAAAACCCTGCGGTTTTTGCAGTGGCTGTCAAAAAGCCCTCAGCCACAGTCACCCCGATATTATGGTTTTGGACGGCTCTACCCCTTCCAATCTTAATGTCGAGGCAATCCGAAATCTCAGAACCTCAGCTTTCATTATACCAAATGAAGCACCGAGAAAAGTTTATATTTTGGCGAACTGCGACCGCATGAATCCAACGGCTCAAAATGCTTTCCTTAAAATTTTGGAAGAACCGCCCAAAAGCGTGGTCTTTATTTTAACCTGCATTACAGCGTCATCACTCCTTTTAACGGTGCGTTCCCGTTCCCGTATTCTTTCGCTTTTGACACCCGATTTACAAGAAGCGGAAAACGCCGTTTTGAAGTCTAACCCCGCACTTAACCCCAATGATGTGCGTCAAGCCGCCCATTTGACAGACGGTAATATTGGGCGTATGTTGGAGCTGTTAAATTCAGGTGGTACAGAAGCGTTGCGTTTGGCGGAACAAATTGCCGTTGCTATTACCGAAACAAGGGAATACAATCTTTTGGTACTGACTTCAAAACTCAGCGGTGACAAAGCCCTAACGCTTGCCGTATTGGACGGACTGTATGAAATTTTCTGTGCTGCGGCAAAAACGGCTGTCGGAATTGAACCACGTTCCAAAACAACCGCACTCTTGGCACAAAAATTGACACGCTCCCGACTCTTAAAACTTATTGATACCGTCACAGACACAAAACGGAAACTTCAACAAAATGCCAACATGAATTTGCTGACAACTGAACTTTGTATCGCACTCAGACGAAATTAACATAATACCTTATTAAGAAAGATTTAATGGCTGATATAGATTGATAAAATTCATCAAATTGATATATGGAGGAAAATATGGCTTTTGTAATCGGCGTAAGATTTAGAGAAGTAGGAAAAATATATTATTTTGACCCAAACGGACAAACCTTTAAAAACGGTGACTCCGTTATCGTGGAAACATCACGGGGTATTGAATGTGGTATGGTTGCCCTGCCGAACAAGGAAATTGATGAAACCAATATTACGCACCCACTTAAAAAAATTATTCGTGCCGCCACAAAAGAAGATTTGGAACATTTGCAGGAAAACCGCAAAAAAGAAAAAAGGGCGTTTGATATTTGCCTGAAAAAAATTGCCGCCCATAATCTTCAAATGAAGTTGGTCAATGCCGAATATACCTTTGACAACAACAAAATTTTGTTTTACTTCACTTCGGACGGGCGTGTTGATTTTCGTGAATTGGTCAAGGATTTGGCATTTGTTTTCAAAACACGCATTGAACTGCGTCAAATCGGTGTGCGTGATGAGGCAAAAATGCTCGGCGGTATCGGTATATGCGGACGGCCGTTCTGCTGTCATACCTTTCTCGGCGAATTTCAGCCTGTTTCCGTCAAAATGGCGAAAGACCAGGGTATGTCCCTTAACCCTGTCAAAATTTCGGGAACTTGCGGACGCTTGATGTGCTGTTTGAAATATGAACAGGAAGCCTATACAGACTTGATTAAGAATACACCGAAAGTCGGTGCGATTGTTCAAGGTCCGGACGGCAAAGGCACTGTTGTGGATATTAACTTAATTACGGGTGACATTAAAGTCAGCCTCAGCCAATCCCCTGAAGCCGCACCAAAAACCTATAAAGTTAAAGACCTCAAAGTAATCAAGGACTCCCAACAAAAAGTTGACAAGAAAGAAATGGAAAACCTTAAAAAATTAGAGTGACAAAAAGACCTCCGACAAAATTCGGAGGTCTTTTGTATCATTGAATTTCAAACATACTCGTTTTAGGCGGTGCAGGCGGTGTACAATGTTCCGCCTCAAATTTTTCGCAAAAGTCATGCAGTTCTCTTGAAAGTCGTGCCACAGGCAAACCCATAACATTATAATAATCGCCATTGATTTTCTTGACAAATAGTGCACCTTTGCCCTGTATGCCATAACCGCCTGCTTTGTCATAAGGCTCTGTAGTATTGACATACGACTCAATCTCACAGTCGGACAGAGGATAAAACTCCACTTCCGTCATTTCACTGAAACTCATCTCCATACCATTACAGCAAATACAACAGCCCGTAATAACTTTATGCACCTTGCCTTGAAGAAGCTGCATCATTTGACGGGCGTCCTGTGTCGTTGCAGGTTTGTTCAAAATTTTATCTTCAATAATAACCGCTGTATCACAGCCGATAACCAAAGCGTCCGTAAAACCTCTGGATACAAAACGGGCTTTTTCACACGCTAAATATTCGGGACAGTCCTCAGGTGCCATATCACAAGGTACACGCTCCTGAATATCAGACGGAATAACCCTAAAATTTTTTACAATATACTTTAACAGGTCTTTACGGCGTGGTGATGAAGATGCAAGAATAATATCCATATTTTTCCCCTTCCTTTTTATTTTTATTGAAATTTATTTAATATGAAGATTGCGGTAAATATCTCCTTTTTTTAAACCCGATATTTTTGCGGCGGCTTTGGCGGCATCGGACGCTGTAACACCCTCTTTTTCGCACAAACTGATTGCATACGCCACAGCGTCTTTCAAAGTCATTTCCACTTTTTCCTCTCTGGCAGCACCCTCCAAAACCAAAACAATTTCTCCCTTAATACTGCCGTCAGCATATTGTTCCGCCGCCTGTTTTAGTGTTGTGCGGATAACTTCCTCATGAACCTTTGTCAGTTCACGCACGATTGAAATTTTACGGTCACCTAAATAGGCATACATATCTTTGAGCGTTGCCGCTAATTTATGTGGGGCTTCATAGAAAACCATTGTTCGGTGTTCGTTTTTAATCTCCTCCAAATGGTCAATGCGGCTCTTTTTGTTGACGCTTAAAAATCCCTCAAATGTAAAGCGTCCTGTCGGCAATCCCGACAATGCCACTGCGGTTGCAACGGCAGTAGGACCCGGTACGGCAACAACATCAATTCCACGCTCGGCACACGCCCGCACCAAAAGCTCTCCGGGGTCGGAAATGGCAGGCATACCGGCATCTGTAACAATCGCACAATTTTCGCCGTTTTCTATGCGTTCGCATATTTTTTCGCCGTGGTCAATCGCATTAAATTTATGGTAAGTGACCATTGGTGTTTTTATTCCAAAATGGTTCAGCAACTTTATTGTCACTCGTGTATCTTCTGCCGCAATAAAATCAACTGTGGAAAGCACTTCAACCGCTCTCGGAGAAAAATCCGACAGGTTGCCAATCGGTGTTCCAACCAAATATAATTTTCCGTTCATGGGTATCAATCCTTTATCCGTTCAGCTCTTAAAGATGTCCCTCTTTGTATGAGCCGTAAATTTCAATCATTTCATCAGACAAACCGCCCTGTCCGTTTTCAATCATAAGCACAGGTTCTATCACAAGACTACCACGCCGCCCGCTCCGCCGTCCCTCAATCAAAAACAGCTTTGGAGCTTTATCCGGGCGTTGCTGTACAAATCTAAGGCGTTTTGGCTCTATGGCATATTGCCGCATGACTTCTATAACATCACTCAGGCGTTCAGGGCGTTGACACAGGCAAAACCGTCCGCCAAAATTCAACAAAGCTGACGCACACGCTGCTATATCTTCCAAACGGCACATTTCTTCATGCCGTGCCACTGTATGGGAATGAACGGGATTTTTGATACCCGTTCCCTCTGCTTTATATGGTGGATTACAGACAACCAAATCAAAATTTGATTTTGGAATTTTGCCGTCCAAAAAGCAAAGATTTTCATTCAGTACGGTAATCTTTTCCTGAAAACCGTTTTTCTCGATACTGCATTGTAAAAGTTCACACGCTTCTGTACTTATGTCCACTGCCGTAATATGTTTTGGGGGATTTTGCCGACACCAAATAAGCGGAATTGTACCGCACCCTGTCCCCAACTCACATACGGTATCTTTGGCTTTCGGCTTGGCAAATGCCGCCAAAAGCACGGTATCCGTTCCAAAAGTATGGTTATCGGAAACAAGAACTTCTATACCATTTCCCAACGGCTCCCAATGTTTGTGATTTTCCGCCATTACAACACCGCCTTTTGCCCATTGACTGAGTTATTATAGATTATTATAGCATAATTTATTGACAATTAAAACATTTTTTCGATATTCTTCCAAAAATTCCGTCTTTAACAAAAATCAATCCGGTGCTTGTATATTCTGACACATTCTTTGGCAATTACATAAATCTTTTATTGAAAATTTATGTCAAAACAGAGAGTTTAAATAAAAAACAGTTGATTTTTTTTTTATTTATGATACAATAAGTATAATAAATTTGAAGGAGGCTTATATTATGGCTTATGTAATTTCTGATGATTGCATTTCTTGCGGTGCTTGTGCGGCGGAATGTCCCTGCGGTGCAATTGTTGAGGGCGAAAACCACTACGAAATTGATCCCGATAAATGTGCTGACTGCGGTTCTTGTGCAAATGTTTGTCCTGTTGGTGCACCTTCTGAGGGTTAATTCGGTTAATACCGTCAAAAATTCCCCGTGTTTTGTTTTAGCAAGACACGGGGATTTTGTTTTTTGCCGTAAATCCACTGTTGATGATTATGGCAACACCTTTTTTATTGTTAGAGATAAAGCTATTAACATTCCCTGTAAAAATGAATTAAATGGGCAATTCCGGGAATACTCTCCCCCTGTTGAGATGATGTTGGGGACATCAAAGCCCCTGTGGCAACGAACAAAATATTTGTAAGCTGTCCTGTCATCATTTGTTTCATGATATAGGAACAGAGTACCGAACCTGAACAGCCGCACCCTGAACCGCCTGCATGAACATCTTGTTTTTCAAGGTCAAAAATCATCAGACCGCAATCATTATGCCTGTCGGAAATATCAATGTTTTCTTTTTGCAAAAGTTCACCCAACAGCTTTGAACCAACCAACCCTAAATCACCTGTCAAAATCAAATCGAAATCGGACGGTTTTTTTTGCGTGTCACGAAAATAAGCAGTTATTGTTTCCGCTGCTGCCGGTGCCATTGCCGCACCCATATTATTGGCATCTGTTATGCCCAAATCGGTAATTTTGCCGATTGTCACTGCCTTGATTTTAACGCCTGTTTCCGCCTGTGCCACAATCGCCGCACCTGCACCCGTTACCGTCCACTGAGCTGTCGGTGTTCTTTGTCCACCGTATTCCAACGGAAAACGGAATTGTCGTTCTGCCGAGCAAAAATGGGACGATGTTACCGCCACGCAATTTTGTGCCGCACCGCCGTCTACCAGCATAGCGGAAACGGCAATTGTTTGTGCCATTGTTGAACAAGCTCCGTATTGTCCCAAAAACGGAATCCCCAAATCACGCAAACCAAAGGTCGAGGAAATACATTGGTCAAGCAAATCGCCTGCAAGGATAAAATCCATATCCTTGTTTTCCAAACCGGCTTTTTTAATTGCCAAATTCACTGCTGTTGTTTGCAGATAGCTTTCCGCTTTTTCCCATGAATCCTGTCCCAAGCGGTCATCGGTATAAGTACGGTCAAAAAACTTTCCCAAAGGACCTTGCGACTCTTTACTGCCACAAATTCCCGCCGATGCGATGACGGCAATATTGTTTTCTAATACAACTGTCTGTTTTCCTATTCTTCTCGACATAAAGCCATCTCCCCGAACTTTTTATTTTATGGAAGTTTTCCGAAAAATCCCGAACTTTCAAAAAAGATTTACTTTATTTTTTCCCGTTTTATGTTATAATATACTTTAAGATATATTGTTAAGTTTCGTTTTGTTAATTTTAGAAGGAGCGTTTCCCCTTTATGTTGGACCGTATTAAATCTTTGGACGATAAAATTTTAAATAAAATTTCCCAAAAACATACACCTGCATTAAATTTTATCATGATTTTTGCAACAAGGCTTGGAAATTTCGGCAGTGTATGGTTTGTGTTTGCCATACCCTTTTTGTTTTTTCGACAATGGCGATTGACCGGCTGGACATTGTTGCTCGGTTTAGTTTTCTCATGGTTTTTGAGTGAAATTGCAATCAAGCACCTTGTCGGGCGTGTACGCCCCTGTCATAACATTGACGAAAAGGATTTGCTGCTCAAACCCCAATCGCAATATTCTTTTCCGTCCAGTCATGCCGCAACATCATTTGCCATAACTATGGTGACTGCTGTTCTTTCTCCCCTGTTTCTACCACTTATTTTTATTTTGGCGTGTCTTATTTCTTACTCCCGTATGTATCTCTTAGCCCATTATCCGACCGATGTCTTTTGCGGCATTGTTCTCGGTTTAGCCTGTGGTTTTGTTTCTATCCCCATTGCCGCCGCAATCCCCTTCTTCAATATGTAAGTCCCCTCTCAAGTACGCTGTCCCCTAACCCTGCTAACAGGAAACAGTTCCTTTGAAAAACCATTTTTGGGATATATGGATTTCGTAGGAATTTTTACTAAAACAGGAGGAAATCTGTAAAAATGGTTTTCTCTTTATTATAGATATAGAAAGGGCGATTGTATTGAATATTCGTTTTGCGGAAGAAAAAGATTACATACAGTTAGCTGAAATAAAATGGCTTCATTGTGCCGAAGATGATAGGGACTACAATGAGCATAATTTGTATGGTATTGATAAACAAACCTTTATAAACGAATTTATTACCTTTGTAGAAGAACATCGGGAATATAAAATATTTGTGGCGGAACAAGACGGAATTATCCTTTCGGCGATGTTTGTCTATATCATTCCTAAAATACCGAAACCGAACGGTCATGCCAAATATATTGCTTATTTAACGAATGTATTTACATTGAAAGAATATCGAAACAAAGGGATTGGAACAAAAATTTTATCTGCCATTAAAGAATGTCTTGTGGAAATTCAATGCGAACTTATTTTTGCCTGGCCTGCTGACAAATCCGTCCATTGGTATGAAAAAAACGGATTTGATAATGAAAATGAAATTTTTGAATGTAGCTTAATGGAGGAATAATATGGTATTCAGAATTGCAATACTGCAAATGCGTTCCGAAAACAGAATGTATGAAAAGAATACAAAAACAGTGACGAAAAAAATGCAAGAGGCAGCTTGTGCTAATGCTGACCTCCTGCTTCTCCCTGAATGTTTTATCACAGGATATGACTTGACAATCAACAACAAAACAGCTTTGACGGAAGATTGTTCATATATTAACGAATTATGCCAAGCGGCACGGAAATTTCATATCGGTGTCGTTGCAACGGCATTGACAAAAGGAAATATTGCTCCCCAAAATTCGGCATTCATTATTGACAAAAGCGGTAAAATTTTGACCAAATATTCTAAGGTACACACATGTGACTTTGCCGATGAAAAAGCGATTGAAAGCGGTACGGAATTTAAAGTCTGTACATTTGACGGTGTGAAAATCGGAATTATGATTTGCTATGACCGGGAATATCCCGAAAGTGCAAGGATACTAATGTTAAAAGGTGCGGAAATTATTTTGGTTCCCAACGATTGCAGCAGTATGACACCCCGTATAAATGCACTGTCCACCAGAGCTTATGAAAATATGTGCGGCATCGCTATGGCAAACCCTAACGGTGCAAATGCGGGAAAGTCATGTGCATTCAGTCCAATTTGTTGGGATAAAGACGGTATATGTGTGGATAACATTTTAACTATGGCGGACGAAAATACTTGCGGCATTTACTATGCCGATTTTGACATGGATAAAATCCGCAATTACAGGGAACATGAAATGCTCGGAAATACTTTTCGTAAGGTTCGGGCATACGGAGAATTATTAAATGGTGCAGTCAATAAACCTTTTGTCCGCAACGGACAGTAATATCAAAAGGGAGAGCAGCGGCTCTCCTTTTTTCATTTTAATTTGGAAATTTGTTCAAGGATTTCTTTGTCGGCAGGACAAAATTCATATTGCGAAATTTCGTTTGGTGTAATCCAACGAATGGCATTATGCTCCAAAAGCTGAGGTACACCTTTAATGATTTCCGCATAAAACAGCGTCAGGTGAATGACCGTATCGGGATATGTATGTGTAATCTCCATAAAAATTCTTCCGACTGAAATTTCAACCGCCAATTCCTCCCGACATTCCCGAATAAGGGCTTGTTCTTTGCTTTCCCCCTGTTCAACTTTTCCACCGACAAATTCCCATAACATTCCACGGGCTTTGTGGGCAGGTCTTTGACAAATCATGAACCGACTGTCTTTCCAGATTAAAGCGGCAACAACCTCCAACATTATGCTCAAACTCCTTTTTAGATGTAAATTCAATGTTACTATTTTATACTAAATTATAGTTGGAAATCAATATCCCTAAAATATGCTCTCCATAATTGTGCAAAATACCCTATAAACCTTATAATTAGTTGTCGAAAAACCGATTGACTTTTATAGCCAAAATATATATAATTATACTTGGTATGTTTGTTCTTTGTCATGATTTTGACATAATCTGAAAGAATAAACAAATAGAAAATAATAAGCTTGGAGGATTTGTATGAAAAGAATCGGAAAACCGGTGTTTTTCATCGTTGCTGTTATTATCCTTCTCCTTGCATATACATCGGTTTTTGGTGTATATACGGAAAACGGTGATTTTACTATCACACGAATTAAGGGTATTAACGATATTCGGTGGGGCATCGACATCAACGGCGGTGTGGAGGCTGTATTTATGCCCGCCGATAACAAAGACGCAACAGATGAACAAATGGCATCAGTCAAAGCTATTCTTGACTTGCGTTTGGTATCCGGCAACATAACGGATTATGAAATGTATCCCGATTACACAAACGACCGTATCACTGTTCGCTTTCCTTGGAAGTCGGACGAAAAAGACTATGACCCCAATACGGCAATCAACGAATTGGCAGCAACCGCAAAGCTGACTTTCCGTGCCGGTTCAACTTCTGATGGTGAAGTTCTTTTGGAGGGCAACGATGTTGCCAATGCTTCGGCAGGTTATCAAACCAACAGCAGCGGTCAGCAGGAATATGTGGTTTCACTGAAATTAACTGATGAAGGCAAAACAAAATTTACTGAGGCAACCACAAAATACCTTAATCAAACTATTTCCATTTGGATGGACGACCAGCTCCTTTCCGCTCCAACTGTAAACGAAACCATTACCACCGGCGAGGCTGTTATTTCGGGCAGCTTTACGGCTGAAACTGCAACCGATTTGGCAAACAAAATCAATGCCGGTGCATTACCGTTCAACCTGGCGATTGAAAGTTACAGTACAATCAATCCCTCTCTTGGTACATACGCATTACAGGCTATGGCAATTGCCGCTTTGATTGCTTTGTGCTGCATTATCATATTTATGATTGTAATGTATCGTGTTCCGGGCTTCGTTGCTTGTTTGGCATTGATTGGACAGCTTTCTTTGTCAGTAATGGCTGTTTCAGGCTATTTGCCGAATATTCCCAGCTTCACAATGACGCTTCCTGGTTTGGCAGGCATTATTCTGTCAATCGGTATGGGTGTTGATGCTAACATCATTACCGCTGAGCGTATTAAAGATGAACTTGAAACAGGTAAGAGTTTGGACGGCTGTATCTTCAAAGGTACAAAGAGCAGTTTCTCTGCAATTTTTGACGGAAATGTGACAATCATTATTGTAGCGATTATCCTTTTGCTTGTTTTCGGACCGGCAAACATTCTTTCCGCAATCTTTGGCGTATCAACCACAGGTGTTATTTATGCATTTGGTTATACACTGTTGGTCGGCGTTATCTCCAACTTCATTATGGGCGTTGGTGCGTCCCGCTTAATGCTCCGTTCCGTATCGGGCTTGAAGTTCCTGAGAAATAGAAGATTATATGGAGGTAAGAAACAATGAGACAGAAATTTCATATAGACTTTATTGGTCACTCCAAAATTTACTTCTGTATCTCTTTGGGTATCATGGTTATATGTCTGCTGTGCAATCTTATTTTCTTCCCCACACAGCTTGACATTGAATTTACGGGCGGTACAATTTTAAAATACAGCTATACGGGTGATGTTTCCGAGTCGGCAATCAGCAAAACAATTCAAAACGCAACCGATGAAACTGTCACTTTCCAATACAGCCAAAACCTTGCTGCCTCTGCAAATGCAAAAGATGACAAGATTGTTTCCATAGAGTTCACGGAAACAAAGGCTATTTCCGTTGATGCAAAAACAAAAATTACAAAGGCACTCCAAAAAGATTTTGCCGACAATAATTTCAAGGAAAGTCAGTCCACTTCAGTAGACCCCTCCAAAGGCTTAAATTTCTTCTTGAAATGTTTGGTTGCCGTTATCATTGCCGCATTGTTAATGATTCTTTATGTTGGTATTCGTTTCCGCAAAATCGGCGGTTTGTCAGCGGGCTGTATGGCGGTTGTGGCATTGGTGCATGACTTAATTATTGTTTACTTTGTCTTTGTCATGTTCCGTATGCCGTTAGATGACAACTTTATTGCCGTTATCCTTATGATTTTGGGTTACTCTCTGAACGATACAATCGTTATTTACGACCGTATCCGTGAGAACAGAAAGAAAGCCGGACCTAAAACAGACATTGGAGAAATTGTCAATAACAGTGTCAACCAATGCTTTACAAGAACAATTTGCACATCTATCACAACTTTAATTGCAATCGGTTCTGTTTTGGCTGTTTCTTTGGTATTCAATATCGAATCCGTTGTCAGCTTTGCACTGCCAATGATGTTTGGTTTGATTACAGGCTGTTATTCCTCTATCTGTATTGCCTGCCCGTTGTGGGTTTTGTGGGTAAAGCACAGCGACAAGAAAAAATCCGCAAAAAGAAAGAACAAAAAAGAAGTTCCCGCTGAGGCATAATTTTATAATCAAAATAAAAGTCCCTCATAACCCAAAAGTTATGAGGGACTTTTTTAATGACATAGTTTCCAATATTCTCTTTCTGCAAAAGGGCGAACCATGTTCGCTCCTGATTTTATTTTATATATTATCTGTACGGATTTCCTGAACAAGCCACCCATTCAAGTCTAATATGATATTTTCGCCGCAATTACCACACTTGTCCATTCCACGCTCAGCCACCGCATGACATGACGGACAAACAGGCTCGGATAGTTCTAAACTTGTCATTCCCCTTGAACGCCTAAGCACCCATTCACTGACTGATTTCTTGACAATCGTCTTGCTGCCGTTTACAAGCTCACCCGTTTTATCGTTTAAGATATAATCTTTGGCACAGGACTTTATACGAATGGTAATTAAATCAACTTCGCCTTCTGGTGTAATTTCCCTTCGCCAACCCATAGCCTCAACTGAAAGAATACGAAAATCATCAAAATAATTCGTATAACCGCTTTCGGCAATCATTTTTAAGCGGCTGTCATGATAATCATACAAACTTTCCTTCCAATAGGGTTTCAATGGCGACAAATCTTTTTTTGTCCATGCTCTTTGCATACGGATATACATATCTTCCACTTGATTGCACAGCCATGCTTTATCAAAATTGACATCTTCCTGTATGTATGTATCTATTACTTCCAAAGATTTCTTGGAGGCATAAATTTCCGCAAAATATTCATCGGATTTGCTTTGCTGTTTCCAATCATGAGATTTTCCCCAATTTATCCCCTGACTTCCCACTGTCTTTTTGTATATTATAACCGCAAGTACAATAAAGATAATAACAACAAAAATCAAGCCGATTAAACCCAATAAATTATTTTTGGGAATTGCCTGCATACTTAATAATGACATCATTTTCTCTCCCAATATAAATTCGGGAAAAATATCCCGAATTTTTCTTTTATCCATTCTTAGTTTTTCTTTGTGAAACACACTTTATATTTTGAATAACCCAAACATCGTCAGGCAATTCAATCGTACCGTTGCAATATTCACATTTTCTTTGTCCAAGTGTCCATGGGGCATTACAGCGAGGACAATTTGTTATTCTTATAAGCTCATTTTCAGCCTGATGTCCTACACAAACCATATCCCACTCATAAGTCATAATATATGGCTCTGTTTTACTGCCGCTGATAATTCTTTCCGTTCCGTCCTGAACAATATAATTGACAATGCGTATAATCAGTTGTACGGTCAAAATCTCATCACTGCCCACTTTTTTCCAACCTAACGGTTTAACCGACATAACCGTAATATTCTCCACATATTCCGTTCTGCCCATTCTTGTCAAGTCATTGATTTGCTGGTTCAACTTTGCAAATAATTCATCTGTAAAATAGCTATGTACCGAATAAAGCTGTCTGTTAGTTTTGGCGTGCTGTATATTGATATACATTTCCGAAACATTTTTACAAAATGAATTCATTTCAAAATACGGGTGAACCTCATTATATTCTGACATCGGCTTTAATATATTTTGAACGGTCGATGTTGTTTTCATGGTGTTTACAACAGTTGTATCGGTTTTTCCGTTTGAACTCTTGTGTTTTTTAACAGCATTTGCAAGTATTATGCCAACGAACACCGCAAATACCGCAAATGTAATGATACTTTCGACCGGTGTCATATTTCTTGAACTGGAACTCGAACTTGAACTATAACGATGACGGCGAATACGCATATCACTAATAGAATAGCTGTTATCCTCTGCCGCTGACACCACACAGGAAAAATCCGCCGTACATACACTAAACAGACAAATAATACCCAAAAATACAGAAATCCATTTTTTCTTCATATTTCATACCTCACAGTATATATTAAAAGCATTAAATATTATATCATTTTTTTGAATATTTGTCTATTCTAAATATAAAAATTTATAAAAAATCCGAAAGCATACAGCCTTCGGATTTTTCTGCATATTTTAATTCATAACCGCCACACGCACAATATCTTTTTCAGATACTGCCGTATAGTTGCCGTCTTCGTCCTGTTGAATAGTTATCATTGAATATTGTTCCTTGTGACCGTAATCTTTGCTGATACCGTCATCTTCATACAAAACATATTCAATCGGCACTTCAAGCACAGCATCTGCATAGGCAATCAATTCTAACTTTGATGTATCCAAATTGTCTGTACAATCTGTTGTACGGCACAAAGGCAAAATCTTATCTTTTCTCAAAAACAACGGAACTTCATTCAATGCCACATGGATATAATGGTGTCCTTTTCGCATAACCTGATATTTACGCTTTGAGGAACTTTGGAAACTGATATAGAGCATATCTTCGGGCAAATAAACATAACGCCCCGATACATTCTGCTGATAAACAGGCGTCAGCATAACGCCGTCCCCCAACATAAGCTGGTCCTCAACTTGTGCCGCAATTTCGTCATTCGGGAAATCAAATGCCAATGGACGGAACATCATTTCATTGTTCAAACACGCTTTCATATATTCGCTGTACAGATAGGGAATTAAGCTGTAACGAATGGAAAGAATATGCTTGAAATCGTCAACATCGCCAAAAGCATAACATTCCTGATTTCTTGTGCCGGCCGCTGAGTGATTTCTCATCAGCGGCGTAAAAATTCCAAATGCCAACCAACGAAGCATTAAATCTCTTGTACAGTTACCGCCAAAACCGCCCAAATCAGCTCCTGTATAGATAAAACCGCACATATTGAGTGAAGGCATCATTTTGATATTTAGAAGGATATGCGACCACCACGACTGGTTATCACCCGTCCAAACACCGCCGTAACGGTGCATACCAATATATGACGCACGGGAGAACATTAAAATTCTCTTGTTCGGCTCTAATATATCGAATGCCTCACCAGCCGCTCTTGTCATATTATAGCCATACAGATTATGCACCTTGTCATGACGGACAATCTGCCCGTCTATATTATGATAAAAAGACTCATAATCTTTTTGTCTGTTGGAAAGACCACCGATAGAATCACGGAAATTGAAAAAGCTGTTGGCATCAAGCTTTGTATCTTCATGAGCCTTGACATAGTCAATACCTTCCTGTATGCCTTCATCTGTATAGAAAATAGCCGGCTCGTTCATATCATTCCAAAAGCCTTCTATACCCTTGTCCAAAAGTCGTCTGTACTTTGCACCAAACCATTCCCGTACATCACGGTTTAGGAAATCAGGGAAATGTGTCCGTCCCGGCCATACACCTGCAACAAAATTTGAGCCGTCTGCCTTTTTACAAAAATATCCCTTTTTCACGCCTTCCTCATAAATATCATAACCGTCCTCAATTTTCACACCTGCGTCAATGATTGGAATTAACCTAATGCCCTGCTCACGCATTTCCTCAACAAAATCGGAAAAATTCGGAAAGCGTTCTTCATTAACCGTAAAGTCCTTATAGTCCTGCATATAGTCAATATCCAAATAAACGGTATCCAACGGTATTTTATTTTCCCTATACTGTGCAACAACCTCACGCACCTGGTCGGCATCGGCGTAGCTCCAACGACTTTGCTGAAAACCAAAAGCCCAACGGGGAGCAATATAACTTTGCCCAATAATGGCACGAAACTGTTTAATAACATCATACGGACTTTTGCCGTCAATAATATAGAGATTGAAGTTTGCATCTTGCGGTAAAATGCGGAGTATATTCGGGTCTGTAAAACCAATATCAAAGGTCACTTTTCCCGGAATATCCACAAAAACACCAAACGGAACTTCCGCTGCCACAACGATAAAGTTATGAGCACCGTACAGAGAGCGTTTTTCTTCCGTATGAACAGGGTCATCGGTACAAAAACTGTCGTATATATATCCCCTTTTATTTATGCCTCTGTTTGCTTCTCCCAAACCATAGACAATATCCTTTTCGCCCATTAGATACACAAAGGCAGGCAGTTCACCCGCTCCCTGCGACAAAAACGAAAGCGGGTCATTTGTTGGTTCTATATGCTCAATCACAGCTTCTGTTTCAATCGGTGTTCCATAAACATATTTTTTTATCATAATATAACCTCTCCTTATGCCTAAATCCATTTTGTATAATTATACCATATTGCTTTATTAAAAACTACTATTTTTGTAACATTTTTTAGTATATTCTTCTCTTTATCTGTTTTATACAGTGAAAAAACAGCTCTTCATTATTTATCAATAAAGAGCTGTTTTCAGAGAATTTGCCCTATACCTTATCAAGTCACTTTAATTTCAAATGTTTTTTGAACAACCGTGTTATCTGTGTCCTTAACTTTGACAAGAACATAATAAGTGCCTTTGGCTTTGGGTGTCCATTCAATTTTAGCTGTCTTGCTGTAATCCCGTACAACCATATAAGTGCTTTCCGTACTTAGACGGTAAACCGCAGCGTATTGATAAGCACCTACACCGCCAATCGCATTTCCCGTAAATGTCACGCTCTTTCCGAGTGCAACGCTTGATGCACTTGCTGTTGATTTATTTGTCAAAGCTGCCGCTGTAACTTTTACGGTAAAGAATTTTTGTACAATTGTTCCCTTGTCATCTTTAACCTTGATAACAACCGTATATGTACCGGATTTTGCCGGTGTCCATGTATATTTGGCGGTTGTACTGTACGCTTTCAAAGTGGTATAATTACTGCTGCTGTCGTGCTTTGCGGCAATCGCATATTGATATGCACCGACACCGCCCGTTCCTTTACCTGTCAAAGTAATATATTCACCACGAGTCAGCGTTGAAGTACTGATTGTTGAAACATTTTTCAAGTCATCGTTTGTAACCTTAACTGTAAAATTTTTCTGCACAACTGTACCGTCTTTATCCTTAATTTTAACGGCAAATGTATGTGTACCTGCTATTGTTGGTGTCCATGTATAGGTACTTGTTGTTGAATAATTTTTCAAAACCGTGTAATTGCTCGATGTTTCATATTTTACAAGATAAGCATACTGATAAGTGCCTGCACCACCTGAGGCTACACCTTTCGCAGTAATATTTCCTCCTCTTACAACCGTACTTGCACTAATTGTTGAGTTATTTTTCAAGGCGTTGCTGACAACAAGTTTAAAGCTCTTTTGTACCACTGTACCGCTGTTGTCCTTGCCACGGACAAGGATTGTATATGTACCGACTGTTGCGGTTTTAAAAGTTGCTGTATTTGTGGAACTGTATGATTGCAAAACCGTATAGGCGGAATCCGTACTTTTTTTATAGAAGAAAGCATATACATAAGAGCCAACACCCTTTTGCATTTCCGCCTTTAAAGTCACCGTTGTACTCGGCAAAACCTCACTCGCACTGATTGTTGCCGTCTTGAAAGCAAGGTCGGAATTTTGAACCGTCAGAGCGGCTGTCGGATACAGTGTGGCTGTGCTGTCCGTAACCGTTACGCGAACGGTATAAGAACCCGATTTTACCGGTGTCCATGTACAACTGTTTGATGTGCTTTTGCTTTTGATTGTTGTCCATGATGTATCCGAACTTGCCTTATAAGCATAGGTATAATAGACCGTTCCTGTTGATTGGGTTACAGAGGATTTGATTGTTACGGTCGTTTGCGGTTTAACCGATGTTGCCGAAAGGGATACGGAAGCAGACATGGTCTTTTGTTTAACAGCAAAGCTTACTGTTGCATCTGCTGTTGCACTATTACTATCCGTAACTTGGACTTTAAACTGATATGTTCCCGCTGTACTCGGTATGTATGTACAAGTGTAGCTTGTACCTGTTTTTATGGTTGAAAATGCACTTGCACCTGGTGCTTTTACACTGAAAATATAGTTATATGGAGATACACCATTTGCCGTACCGGCACGAAGTGTAATTGTATCGCCTGTTAAGCCTGTTGAAGATACCGAAAGATTGGCGGAAAATTTCGGTTCGATTTTGACGATATTAAAGTTTGCTATAATAGTGTCATTATATTCGCCGACACCTGTTACATAAACGCTCGCCGTACCGACTTCAATATTATCCTTGTATGACAGTGTGTAATCCTTTCCCTCTACCAAAACCGTCGTACCATCACGCACAGTTACAGTGGGTTTTATTGCACTGCCCGTATAGGCTTGGTCAGGAATGGGGTCGATTGTCGCAACCGAAATATTAGACGGCACAACCGTAATCTCTCTTGTACAACTAATACTTGAATCTGATTTCAGCTTCATTGTAACAATCGCTTTACCCACAGATTTACCTTGAATTAAACCTGAGGACGATACCGGAAGGACATTACTGTTCGTAGTCGAATAATTAACACAAGTCGGAGATAATGGCATTTTTAAATTTGTGTTGCCGATATTGACAACAGACATATAAATATTGATTGTCCCACCACGACTTAAAGAGTATCCCTCACGAAGATTCGGTGTGACATTTGCCAAATAAGCCTTATCTACCTTCATAGAGAAAGTGGCACTTTGGTTGCTTGGAACAGAAGACGGTGCTTTTGCCGTATCTTCTTTCATAAAAACAGCATACGCATAGTAACCACCGCCATACACACAACCGACACCAACGCTCTTGAAATCCTTATCTGTCATATTGGCGTAACCCTCTATATTTGACTCGGAAGACCACTGATTGACAATATAGTTTGCATTAGTCAATGTTGTCAGCGAAATCAGTTCTCCGCCACCGTCAGTAAAGATAAACATTGTGCCGTTTGTACGAACATTGCAATTATAAATCAAAAGTTCGGCAGCTCTTTCCATAGCTCTTTCCATCAATGTTTCGTCCATTGTAAAAGTAGGCAGATTCATTTCTTCTCTTTTGGCGTTTAAAGCATTTAACATGGTATATGCACGGTTATAATACTTCGTAGCGGTGATTGACACATCAACTTTCACGCCACTTTGCTCTACAAGGTCATAGTCCCCAACTGTTTTTGCCGCCGCTTTTGTACCGCCCGCCATAATAAAGCACAAAAACAACAGCAAAACAACCGATAATCCAACAAATTGCTTTTTTAAAGGCTTGTTTTCCGTTCTGTTTGGCATAATCATTCCTTCTTTCTTTTATTTGTATTAGAAATTCCAATATCAACGGTTTTTCTTCTTTCAAGAAAAACAAATATATAGTAAAAAGCAAATAGTATAGCCCCTAATACAAAAGAAATAAAGCCCACTTGCGAGTATACTAAACTTATATATCTATCTAATGGAGTTAATAATACGGCTAATGCAACTGAAAATGCTGCACCTATTATTGATAATAAAAGTAACAATTTATTTTTAAAATAAGAAATGAGATATACATAAAATTTTGTGGCATATACCCAAAGTGCAAATACCACAAGCGAATGAGAAATTCGCTCTGTCAGTTTTCCTTGAAGAACAAATGAAAACAGTATTGTAAATATCACAATTCCAAGTAATGGTGACAACGATAATATTTTCATAATAATACCTGTCACCTTCCTCGATTTTTCAGCTATATTATTTCTTTTTGCAATCATACTTACAATTACAAAATAAGCAATCAGTATAAAAATAAAGCAAGTTACACCCATTTTAACATCTCCTATAAATAAACTTCAATTTTTTCTCTTAAATCACTAATTTTCGCATACAGAATTTATCTTGCCCTCTGTGTTCCGGTTTATCTCCATTATAATATGCAAACGAAAGACTTTGGATTTTTCAATAAATTTCTTATCCCTCCTAATATGACGGTTTTTGCTTATACTCCCTGTCATATTTTGCTTTTTATGCCTAATAACACACCGTTGGCTCATATTCGCTGTATGCTTTTGTCAGGCAAATAAAAAAGTATCTTTTTAGTTCAATCAACTATCCTTATTTTTACCTTAATTATACCATATTGTTAATATTTTTTCAACATTATTTCCAACAGAGATAAATTTCATCTTTATAATTTTTATATTTTCATTTTTGTGTAATCAAAAGAAAACTCCCCAAAAGCGTTTCACTTTTGGGGAGTTTTTCATGAGCCGTATAGATTAAAAGTTTCAGTTTACAGTTAATGTAAATGATTTTGTAACAACCGTACCACTTGCGTCTTTAACCTTAATTTGTACCATATAAGTGCCTGTTTTCGCAGGTGTCCATGTCTTCGTTGCCGTTGTGCTGTAATCTTTAAGAATTGTCCAACTGTCGGCTGTGCTGTGCTTTACAACCATGGCGTACTGATATGGGCTTGTACCGCCGCTCGCCTTGCCTGTCATGGTTACTGAACTGCCCTTTGCAATACTTGTTGCACTTATTGTTGAACTGTTTGTCAAAGCGGCTGATTTAACCGTCAAAGTAAAGGACTTTGTAACCGCTGTACCGCTTGCGTCTTTAACTTTAATTTGTACTGTATAAGTGCCTGTTTTTGCCGGTGTCCATGTTTTTGTGGCTGTTGTGTTGTAACCCTTTAAGGTCGTCCAACTGTCGGCTGTGCTGTGTTTAACAACCATAGCGTATTGATATGGGCTTGTGCCGCCGCTTGCCTTACCTGTCATGGTTACGGAATTGCCCTTTGTAA
>JBJEQG010000160.1:31427-33719 GCA_051881635.1 Acutalibacteraceae bacterium | reverse complement strand
AGGAATCAATCTATGAAACTGTCCGACTTGCTTGTTAATGTCAACTATTCCGTCATTCTTGGAAATACAAATACAGAAATTACAGATATTGTCTATGACTCCCGCAAGGTTGTTAAAAACTGTGTGTTTGTCTGCCTAAAAGGTGCTGTTGTGGACGGTCACCGCTTTGCTGCTGATGCCGCCGCAAAAGGTGCAGCCGCTGTCGTTGTCAGCGGTGACATTGATGTAACAGATGTAACCGTCATCAAAACACCTGACACTCGTGAAGCTCTTGCCTATATGTCCGCCGCTTATTTCGGCAATCCTGCCAATGAATTGACCACAATCGCCGTTACGGGAACAAAAGGCAAAACTACCTCAGCCTGCATGATTCAAAACATTATGGAAAAATCCGGCACAAAAACAGGTGTTATCGGCACACTTGGCATTATTATCGGTGATAAACTGATTAAAACCGCCAACACCACTCCCGAATCATACGAAATTCAAAAAGCCATGCGTCAAATGATTGACGATGGGTGCGGCTGTGTTGTTATGGAGGCATCTTCACTTGGACTAAAATGGCACCGTACAGACGGATTTGTTTTTGATTTTGGTCTTTTTACAAACTTCTCGCATGACCATATTGGTGGTGCAGAACATAAAAGTCTTGAAGAATACCGTGACTGTAAGGCTTTGCTGTTCCGTCAATGCAAGCATGGCTTTTTCAATATTGATGACCCCACTGCTGCCTACATGATTGAACACTCCTCATGTACCGTATCGACATTTGGCTTTGACGAAAAAGCCGATTATCGTGCCACCAATGACCACCTTTCTTCCGACAATGGTCTTTTGGGTGTTCATTTCGATTTGAGCGGCAAACTCAATCTGTCGATTGATGTTGATATTCCGGGCAAATTCAATGTTTATAATGCTTTGGGGGCTTTGGCGGTTTGCCATGCTGCCGGTGCAAATGAAACGGCGATTGTCGAGGGATTGCGTACCGTTAAAGTCAAGGGGCGTGTTGAAAAGGTTAATATTCCTAACGCAAAATATACGCTTTTGATTGACTATGCCCACAACGCTGTCAGTATGGAAAGCATTTTGACAATTCTTCGTGAATATAACCCAAAACGATTGATTACCGTTTTTGGTGCAGGCGGCAACCGTCCCCGTGACCGTCGTTTTGAAATGGGCGAAATTTCAGGAAAGCTGTCCGATTTATCCGTTATCACTGAGGACAATTCCCGTTTGGAAAATGTCATGGATATTCTTGCCGATATTGAAGTTGGCATAAAGAGAACCACAGGTAAATATATCGTTATTCCCGACCGCACAGACGCTATTCGTTGGTGTATCGAAAACGGGCGTGAAGGCGACATTATTGTTTTAGCGGGCAAAGGTCATGAAGACTATCAGGACAAAGGCGGCAAAAAGACACACTATGATGAACGGGAAGTTATCGCCGAAATTCTCAGCACAAGATAATATCAATGGCTTTGCCCTTTTGAAGCCTGTCTTTATACAGACTTATTGTTAAAAAGAAATTATAAATAAATGAGGAGAAAATTATGCTCAACATTACAGTCGGCGATGTTCTGAAAGCCACAGGCGGCACTTTGCTTTGTGGCAAGGAAAACACCGCAATTACAGATGTCATTTACGACAGCCGAAATGTTACGGAAAATGCCCTTTTTGTGCCGATTGTCGGTGCAACGGTTGACGGACATAAATTTATTGACCAATGCTTTGCCGACGGTGCGTCCGCCGCTTTTACGCAATGTGACCGAACCGCTCCAAACGGTAAGGCATTGATTAAGGTTGACAATACATTAACCGCTTTGCAGGCTCTCAGTGCATGGTATCGTTCCCTTTTCCCTGTTACAATCATCGGTGTTACGGGCAGTGTCGGCAAAACAAGCACAAAAGAAATGATTGCCGCCGCTTTGTCCAAAGGCTTGAATGTCATGAAAACAAAAGGCAACAAAAACAGCCAAATCGGTATGCCGTCAACAATGTTTGAACTTTCCAAAGAAAATGAGGCGGCAGTTATAGAAATGGGAATGTCCGAATTTGGCGAAATGGAGCGACTTTGTGCCATTGCACGCCCCAAATACGCTGTTATGACAAACATCGGCAAAGCCCATATCGAAAATCTGAAAACACAGGAAAATATCCGCAGCGAAAAATTCAAGATTACGAATTATTTTACTGAGGACAGTATTCTTTTCCTTAACGGTGAAGACCCTTTGCTTTGGGAACTGCATAATAAACAGACCTTTAAAACGGTTACTTTCGGTTTTTCGGAAC
>JBJEQG010000160.1:23393-31327 GCA_051881635.1 Acutalibacteraceae bacterium | reverse complement strand
GGTGCGGTATCCGAAACTGAACATTTCAATGTTGGTGTTCATTTGGCGGAAAACGGCATTGATAACCTGATTACGGTTGGCACACAGGCAAAATTTATTGCGGACGGTGCTTGCTCCGTCAACCCGAATATAACTGTTTTTTGTACGGAAAACAATGAACAGGCCGCAGAAATTCTCCGCAAATTACTCACACCAAACTGTGCCGTTCTTGTAAAAGGTTCACGAGGTATGCACACCGACTATATTGTTCAAGGGCTTTTGCATGAAAATTTGTGCAATTAACCAAAAAATTTCATTTTTGACTTGTATTCTATGCAAAAATAGTCTATAATGATTTGGACTTTAAAATTAACCTGTTAAGGGGAGGAAAAATATTATGGCAACCAAAGGCGATTTGCTTTCATTCAGACCGGATATAAAAATTGTTGACTGCACAATCCGTGACGGCGGACTTGTCAACAGCTTTTTCTTTGATGAAGAATTTATAAAGGACCTGTATGTAACAAACATTAAAGCGGGCGTGGATTACATGGAGTTCGGCTATAAGGCTGACGATGAAATCTTTGACCGCTCCAAATTCGGAAAATGGAAATTCTGCGATGAGGCGGATATTCGTGAAATTGTCGGTGATAACAAAAACACAGGTTTGAAAATCTCCGTTATGGCTGATGTCGGCAGAACGGATTTCCGAAACGATATTATTGATAAAAAAGACAGTGTTATTGATATGGTGCGTGTCGCTACATATATCAATACCATTCCTGCCGCTTTGGAAATGGTGGAATACTGCAAGGCAAAGGGCTATGAAACAACCTTGAATATTATGGCAATTTCCAATGCCAATGACAGTGATATTGATACGGCTCTGGATATTATCGGCAAAAGTGGCGTTGACACAATCTATCTTGTAGACAGTTTCGGCTCTCTCTATCCAGAACAAATCCGCCGTTTGTCTGACAAATATGTTTCCTGTGCTGAGAAATACGGTAAAAAGGTTGGTATTCATGCACACAACAACCAACAGCTCGCTTTTGCAAACACAATCGAATCCTTAACCCGTGGCGTTAGCTATCTGGATGCAACCGTCAGCAGCTTGGGGCGTGGTGCGGGCAACTGTCCTATGGAGCTTTTGCTCGGTTTCCTGAAAAATCCGAAATATAACATTGCTCCCGTCTTGAAGTTTATTGAGGAACATATCCTCAAACTGAAAGCTGAGGGTGTTGTTTGGGGATACGATATTCCATATCTCCTTACAGGTCGTTTGAACCAGCACCCCCGTGACGCTATCCAGTTCATCAGTGACAACAGAACGGATTATGCCGAATTTTATCAATATCTTTTCGATAAAGTTTAAAATATCAATCGGAAGAAATTTTAAAAATTTCTTCCGATTTTTTGTTTTTAGGTATTCATTTTTCATTAAAAAATTCAAAAAATAGCATTTTCAAATTCATAAATCATTCATTTTTTATTCAAAAAATCGTTTAGTGCTTTTAAAGAAATATTTATTTTGATAATAAATCCTAAACTTATAGACAAATCATACTAAAAAGTTATAAAAAAATATAATATTTACACATATTTTTTGCCGTTTTTTCAAAAAACCCCTGTCAATCGTCAAAATGCACAAAAATTATCCATTTTGTTTTACGCTAATATTAAAAAAACTTTTGAAAAACTATTGACAAAAAGTTCATAATGAGTTAATATATAGACACAACAAAGAAATACACCTCAACCCCTTCAGAGCGTTGTATTTCAAAAAAAATTTTTTAAGAAAGAGGTAATCTACCATGACTTTCCAGCAGAAAATTCTCGCAAAACAATCCAAAAAAGGCTTCACACTCGTTGAACTCGTTGTTGTAATTGCAATTCTTGCAATTCTCGCAGCCGTAGCTATCCCGATGGTAACAGGTATCATCCAAAGTGCTACAAACTCCGCAAAAGAATCCGATGCTGCCAGCTTGAACCAGGCTTGCAAGAACTTCATTACTTCCGTAGCTTCAGGTGCTATCACAAAGGAAACAATCTCCAAAGCAGGTATCACATACTCTTATCTTACAGCTATCCCGGCTAAGAGCGCTAACCAGACAGCTAAAAACAGCATGGCTAACGCACTCACAGTTCAGCAGGCTGCTAACTACAACGGTTTGGACGATATTTATGCAGCTATTGATGACTTCGGTTATGTTAACGGTGGCACAGGTAACGCTAAAATCGTTTACAAGGGAACTTACAGCGGTACTACACCTTCAACTATCTCTACTACAACAAAGTTGTCTGACATCTACGGTAAAGTAGGCTAATCAATTTAAATATTACATAATCTGTAATACAACAAAAGGTTCGGATTTTTGTCCGGACCTTTTGTCATATATAAAAGAAAAAATAAGAAAGTGGTATTTAACCATGACTTTTCAACAAAAAATGCTTATGAAAAATTCAAAAAAGGCTTTCACATTGGTTGAGCTTGTTGTTGTCATAGCTATCCTTTCCATTCTTGCCGCCATTGCCATTCCTATGGTAACAGGTATCATTCAAAATGCTACTGACTCTGCAAAAGGGTCTGACGCTTTTTCTTTGAATCAAGCCTGCAAAACATTCCTTACATCTGTTGCAGTAGGCACAATCACACAGGAAAGCATTAGCACAGCCGGTATCACATACACCGGTACAACTCTTCCGAAAAAAACGGATACACAGCTTACCAAGAACTCTATCGCTAACAATCTTTTAGTTAAAGATGCTGCAAACTTCAACGGTTTGGACGATGTTTATGCATCTATATCTGATTTCGGTTATATAAATGGCAATACAGGCAGTGCTGTCATCATTTATAAAGCAACAGCTGATTCTGGTGTAACAGTTTCTAACATCACAGATACAACCAAGCTATCTGACATCTATGGAAAAATTGGTTAATACAATACTTAACAAAAGCAATTTCGCCACAACATTTTAATTGAGTGTTGTGGCGAAAATATTTTTATACAAAATAATTTGTTTTATTTGGAGTAATTCTGACGGCATAAATTCTAAACTCATCAAAATACTTCTCAAAAATTAAACCGTATCCATTCTATGCTTTAAAAATTTTCATGAGGACCGAATTGCACTGAGGACAGCTGAGGCAACAGGAGATGCAGCTAAATATCCGGAATTTCCGTTCTCTACGATAACAGCAAACGCCATTGGACAGTCTTCATCTGTTGTAAATCCCGCAATCCATGCATGAGCCGCTTTGCCGTTGCCAACTTCTGCCGTACCCGTTTTGGCACAAACATCAACCCCCGGATAGCTCCATTTGCCGTAGTTAGTTTCAACCGTATAATCCATTATTTCCGCCAAAGTATCGGCTGTTGATTTTGACATTCTCCGCTCGCCTTCAACCGCTTGCGTTTTCTCCCCCAAAATACCAAAGGGAAAAGATACGGACTGAACAGTATATGGCATAATTGGCACACCGCCGTTGGCAATAGCCGCCGCATTGACCGCCATATTTATTGGTGTTGTCAATGTAGTGTATTGACCGACACCCGCCCAACCTAAGTCGTTCTCATCTGCTTTTGAAACATCAAAAATTGATTTTGCCGATTTGTTCTTGTCAATATTTATATAATTGTTAAAGCCCATTTTTTCGGCTTGTTTGGTTAATTTATCTTTTCCGAGTGCAACTGCCAAATGAGCAAAATAACAGTTACATGAAAGTGATAATGCTTCTTTGAAATTAACATGCCCATGCACACTGTAACAGGTTACGGTATCGTCCCCCACAATATCCTGCCCTGCACAATCGTAATAGCGTTCTTCCAATTCTTTTTCCGAAAAATTTTCCAGAGCCGCCGCTGCCGTTACAAGTTTAAAAACAGAACCCGGCGTATAAGATGCCGACAATGCACGATTTAAATAAACACCGTCATATTCCTCTGTTTCCACATCTTCGGGCGGATTTGCGGGGTCATAGGTTGGTGTGCTGACCATACAAATAACTTCACCTGTTTTATAATTATAGACAAAAACAGCACCTTTATTATCGCCCAAAGCCTCATACGCTGCCTTGCAAACATTACTGTCCAAAGTCAACTGTATATTGCGTCCGCTTTGAAGTTCACTCGGCAATCCCAAACCATAAAGAAAAGAATATCCGCCCAATTCCGAACGATAGGCACTTTGTACCGCTGTCGAAATATTTATGCTATTATCCCCAACCGCATGGAGCATTGCTTTTCTCAATGTTTCATCATCATTATAGATACGGACACTATCAACGCTTTTGGCAAGCACAACCCCGTTACGGTCTGTAATATTTCCGGCATACGCCAAACCGTTGCTGTTTGAAAGATGAGCATTTGTTGTTTTGGACGACCATTCTTCTGCATGAGTAACCAAATTAACCGTATGATATATTATGCCCGCAAAAAAGCACAGCGTCAGCAATAAAACAATCCATGAGCGTGTTCGTGTTTTTCTCATAAAACGGTCCTCCTTTTATATTTCAACATAATCTTCCGTTTCTTCCGTTCTTTTGTGGCGTTTTCTGCGGCGATTGGAGTAGGTGCGTTCATCTGCCGCCTTGATAAATGCCAAAAGTCCCCAACACGCAACCATACTTGAACCACCCTCGCTGATAAACGGCAAAGTGACACCTGTCAGCGGAAGAATATCAGTCGCACCAAAGATATTCAGTGCCGCCTGTATAACCAGAAGTCCTGCTGCCGTACAAGCTGTAATTGAGTAAAATGTACTACGGCTTTTTGTTGTAATGCCACGGGCATAAACGGCAAAACCGCCAATTACAATTACAACCGCCAAAGCAATCAAAAATCCCATTTCCTCAGAAATCAAACCAAAAACAAGGTCGCTCTCTGATGCGAAAATATATTGCAGACACCCCAACGATAAACCTACACCGAACAATCCACCACTTGCGGAATAAATCAATGTATTGACCTGTTGAAATCCTGATGTTTGGGCATAATCCCACACATGACCCCATGCTTCAAAACGGTCGGCAATATACGGTTTAAAGTACAAAATAATCATAACGCCGAGAATTGCTGCCGTCACTGCCAATATAATCGTTTTTATATCGCCGGAACGCATGAAGGAAATCAGTAAAAAAGTCACAAAGAAAATACACGCCGTTCCAAAATCGCTCATCAAAAACAAGGCCCCAATACAAAGTGCCGTAAATGCAATAAATTCAAAAAGGTTCTTTTTTGTCTGCAAAATATCTAATGTTGATGCCCCAACAAAAATATATGCTACCTTGACAAACTCTGAGGGCTGTATGGAAATCGAACCAATATAAATCCAATTCTGAGCACCGTTTTGAACCTGTCCAATTAGCAGATTAAGTCCTAAAAACAGAACTGCTCCGATTGAAATAATCAGCCGCCATTTCTGTACACGGTCGGGGACTTCCATAAAGGCAATCAAAAAACTAAACAAAATCATGCCCCCAAAAGCGGCAATCATCTGTACCCAGGCTTGACGAATATCATGCGTCACGCTTAGCATGATACCAATTCCCGTCAGCATTAAAGCCAAAGTTTCCAACTCAAAGGTTGCACGGTGCAGAAATTTTCGGCTCACAAGAAAAAATACCCACATCAAACCAATAAACAGCAAAGACGGCAACAGCACATCGGAATTATTTGTATTGATATATGCCTCAGCAATCAGCAAAACCATGAACAGTGTCAAAAGCATCATAATCGAGGACGGTGAGGCAATTTTGGAGCGTTTGCGTATTTCTTTCCGCAAAATCCGCTCGTCCTGTACAACATCAGCCTTACGAAGTGTCAAATGCGTATTACCCAAAACAATTTGGTCACCAATATAAACCTGACGGCGTCCCTCTACCTTTTCACCATTGACGGTGACACCGTACTTGGAACCCGTATCCGTAATAAACCAGCCCGCCTCACGCCGTAAAAGAACGGCATGGTCACGGGAAACAGACGGGTCGTTCAGCTTTATATCTGAACCACGCCCACGCCCCAAAGCATTTTCCCAAAATAAAACCGGATAAACAACATCGTTTATATCGTCTGTTAAGGCAATCAAAGCGTGTTCCTCACGCCGCCCGTAACGCAGCGAGGAAAAGCAAATACAAACAATAATGATTGCCACAAGCGGTGCCAATACTCTCAAAGCAAAAGAAACAATTTCCATAATTGCCTCCATATTAAAGCCCACCTTTCTTATAAAATCTTTTATTTATAATAATATTCCCCTATCTATATCTTGTCAAATGACAATTCTGTCATGAAAATGTGACTATTTTATTTCTTTTTAGGAAATTTTAGAGAAAATCAAACAATTAAAATAAAAAAATATCAAAAGTTTTACCGTAACTATTGAAAATTCCCAAAAAATTTAGTATTATAATAATTGCAGATAAAGCCCAACATGAAAGTGGTGATGAAAATGCAATGTAATAAATGCGGCAGCGAATGGAAAACGAATGCTCGTGCGGGAAAGATTGAGCGTTGTCCGTTCTGCGGAGCGGATTTGCCGCAGGACGACCCAAAAAAAATCACCTTTACAAATGCCAAAGAGGCCATGCGTTATATTATTGCAACTTATGGTATAGATTCCATTATTGACGGTCTTCAACTTGAAGCACTCCTTATGGAATTGATTCCGGATTTGAAACAGGAACGCAAGGTTATTCTTGAAGCCTTTGAACAAGGTGTATGTAATGCTTTGTACTTAGCACATTACGAAGCAGAAATTGACAAGTGTATTGCAATTTTGCAATCCATTAAGGTCTTGACAACAGAAGCGTGTATGGCAGAAAAATGGGCGTGCTATGTTGTTGAAACACTTGTTTATGCTTTGAATTGGAATGTGCCAATGTTTGGTATAACACCAAATATTCATATGTATCAAATTCCCGAAAAGGTTGATGCCTCTCCCGATGAGAATACACAGGTTTGGATTCAGCCCCAGGAAATCAATGTCAATCCTTCCGAAAGCGATGAAGATGCAATTTGGGATACCAAACCTAAAAAGGTCAACCTTCAACCGCCTAAATCTGCTTTGCCAACAGCGAAAAAGGAATTGCCTGAACCCAATAAATCAAAAACAGAAGAACCTACTGAAATTTACACTTCTCCTATTTTCGACCCTGATGAATTACAGGCAAATGAACCGAAAACAGAAGAACCAAAAGTCGAAGAACCTACTGAAACTTACACTTCTCCCATTTTTGACCCCGATGAATTACAGGCAGATGAGCCGAAAACAGAAGAACCAAAAGTTGAAGAACCTACTGAAACTTACACTTCTCCCGTTTTCGATCCCGATGAATTACAGGCAGACGAGCCGAAAACAGAAGAACCAAAAGTCGAAGAGCCTACTGAAACTTATACTTCCCCCGTTTTCGACCCCGATGAATTACAGGCAAATGAGCCGAAAACAGAAGAACCAAAAGTTGAAGAACCTAAGGTTGAGGAACATAAACCACAAGAAAATATGCCTCAACAGCCTGTGGCACCAAACGGTATGCCGAACAGCAATCCTTATGGTCAGCCACAATATAATCCATGGGGATACAATCCCTGGATGCAGCAACCACAATCACAACCTATGGACCCCAACCAACCACAACAACCTAACCCGTGGGGATATAACCCTTGGATGCAGCAGCCACAATCCCAACCTATGGATCCCAACCAGCCGCCGCAGCCTAACCCGTGGGGATATAATCCTTGGATGCAGCAGCCGCAATCCCAACCTATGGATCCTAATCAACCTCAGCAGCCTAACCCATGGGGATATAACCCTTGGATGCAGCAACCACAATCACAACCTATGGATCCCAACCAGCCGCCGCAGCCTAACCCGTGGGGATATAACCCTTGGATGCAGCAGCCGCAGTCACAACCTATTCAGCAGCCACAATCGCAGCCTGTTCAGCAACAACC
>JBJEQG010000160.1:0-23293 GCA_051881635.1 Acutalibacteraceae bacterium | reverse complement strand
CAACAACCTGAACAGCCTAAGGAACAACCCGTTCCTCCTGTCAGAACTCCTGTTGCTGAACCTCAGACAGAACCTAAACAGCCACAAGCTTCCTTTACAAGAGAACCTGTTGTACTTTCCCAACCCGAACCTCAGCCTGTTCCGGAATCATCGGAAATTCTTTCCGAACCGGTAAATGTAACCGCTCCTTCCGAGCCGGAAGCAAATGCCAATGTTATGGTATTTACACGCTCTATGGCTGAACAGGTTACAACCAACCATTTCCAGATTCCAGACGGCTATACCGATATAGAGAACGAGGCTTTCTCCGGAAATGAACACTTGGAAGCAATTATGCTGCCGGACAGCATGAAAAGAATTGGCGAGCGTGCTTTTGAACGCTGCACCAAATTGATTACTATAAACTTGATTGAAGGATTGGAAGACATTGGTCGTGGCACATTTGCCGGCTGTTCAAGTCTTGAAAAGATTACACTTCCGTCTACAATTAAGCGTATTCATCAGGAAACTTTTAAGGATTGCGTTAAACTATCTCAATTTACCATTCCGCCAACCGTTCAAGGTCTTGGCAAACACGCTTTCCTAAACTGTGAAAAGCTTTCCGAAATCGTTATTCCTGACGGCGTTGAAGAACTCCCCGAAAATGTATTCAGCGGCTGTGGTGCTTTAACCTCCGCAACCGTTCCCGACAGTGTTCGTTCTATTCGTAAAAATGCATTTAGCTGGTGTGCATCTTTAACAACTGTTAACATTCCCGAAGCCGTTACATCAATCGGAGCTGGTACATTCTGTGGCTGTTCCTCATTAAAAACAGTCAATATACCGAAAAATCTCCGAAAGATTGGCGACAATGCATTCAGCCATTGCGAAAACCTCCGCCTTTTGGAATTTCCAGATACTGTTGAGGAAATCGGTAAAGATGTATTTGTTGGCTCAAACAGAACATTGGTTGTTAAATGTTCCCCGACAAATGAAGTTGTCAAGAGATATTGCCGCTTTAACCGTGTTAAATGCAAGAACCTTGATACATAAAAATTGATTGACAAAAAAGCAATCGTCCCTTTTCGGGCGGTTGCTTTTTATTTTGCCCTTCTCTCCCGCAAAAATCCCTGTTATACTAAAATTCATATTTTATCTATTGTTTTGAATATAAAGTTATGCTATACTTATCAAAACCCGAACACAAACTTATCGGGTTGTATTTTTGCAGAAAGGAAGTTCATTTTTATGAGCATCAAAGACAAATTCGTCAATACCACTGCACAGGAGGGCAAAGTAAAAGAAGTGAAAATTAAGAACACAAGGTTAAAGATTATCGTTACACTTGCGGTTATCGCCGTTATTCTGCTCATTCTTATTTTCTCATCAATTACCCAAGTTCCTGCCGGTTCAAAAGGCGTTCTCCTCAATATGGGTGCTGTTTCAGGCAAGGTTTATAATGAGGGTATTGCTTTCAAAATTCCCTTCATACAGGAAATTGAAATCATTGACACAAGGGTAAAAAAGTTAGAGATTGAAGACAACTCATCTGCCAGCAAGGATTTACAGCCCATTACAAGCTCTATTGCGGTCAATTATCGTGTTAACGCTGATTATGTCTGCGACCTCTATCAAAATATCGGTGTGCAGTACGAGTCCACAATCATCTCCCCTGCTATTTCTGAATGTATTAAATCAATTACTTCACAATATACCGCAGAGGAATTGATTACAAAGCGTTCCGAAGTTTCTGAGGGTATGAAAACGCTTTTGCAGGAAAAGCTGAAAAATAAGTATATCATTATTGACAGCTTTAATATTACAAATTTTTCGTTTAGCGATGCCTTTAACGCCGCAATCGAAGAAAAGCAGATTGCCGAACAAAACGCCTTGAAAGCTAAATATGATTTAGAGCGTATTCAAACAGAGGCACAGCAGGAAATTACAAAGGCTCAGGGTGAAGCTGAGGCAATGAAAATCAAAAACGAACAGCTTTCCGACAAAATCCTTTATTTGGAATACATCAATAAATGGGACGGAAAAATGCCGACCTATTATGGCGGTTCGGATAACTTTCTTTTTGGAATGAACCTTACAGACAACAGCCAGCCTTCAACAAATGAATCTTCACGAGCTGCAAACTAATAGAACATATACTTTCAGATAAGAAAAACCGTTCGGAAAATAAAAATTCCGAACGGTTTTTTACTGTCATACAGACTTAATAATTTTTGGCATTAAGTTCAAAATAGCTTTGCGGGTGATTACATACGGGACATACTTCCGGAGCTTTTGTGCCAACAACAATATGTCCGCAGTTTCTGCACTCCCATACCTTGACTTCACTTTTCTCGAATACAGCCGCTGTTTCCACATTTTTAAGCAAAGCTCTGTAACGCTCCTCGTGGTGCTTTTCAATCGCACCAACCATACGGAATTTTGCCGCAAGTTCGGTAAATCCTTCTTCTTCGGCTGTTTTTGCGAATGATTCATACATATCTGTCCATTCGTAGTTTTCACCGTCAGCCGCTGCCGCCAAATTTTCCGCTGTTGTGCCAATTCCTTGAAGTTCCTTGAACCACATCTTAGCGTGTTCTTTTTCATTCTCCGCTGTTTTCAGGAAAAGGGCGGCAATTTGCTCATACCCCTCTTTTTTGGCAACAGACGCAAAATAAGTGTACTTATTTCTTGCCTCTGACTCTCCTGAAAAAGCCGCCTCCAAATTTTTTTCTGTTTTTGTGCCTGCATACTTGTTCATGTGCTTTACCTCCGTTTTTTCTGATGTTTCAATTTGTTTATCGTCAATATTCAAAGGAATAAAATCTGACGCCGGGTGCTTGCACCAAGGACATACAAAATCGTCCGGCAGTGTGTCCCCTTCATAAATGTAACCGCATACTGTACATACAAAACCTTTTTTCTGTGCTGTCGGGGATGGTGCATTTTTAATATTTTTCTGATAAAAGCTATAAGTTACGGACTCATCATTTGAAAGCACAGCACCGTCAGTTACATCGGCAAGGAACAGGGTATGCGTCCCCAAATCCGTCATAGATACAACTTTTGCTGAAAGAAAGGCATTTGTTTCATTAGTAATATACGCCAAACCGTTTTCACTTCGGCTGAATGTAACAGACGCCAATTTGTCCGTATCACGGCCGCTTTGGAAACCCCAATGTTTGTATGTTTCAAATTTCGATTTATCGGAAAGAATTGAAACATTAAATATCCCTGTTTTTACAATCATATCATGGGTATAGTTTTTCTTATTGACGGCAACCGTAATTCTGTTTGGTTCAGTCGTCACCTGTGTTACGGTATTGACAATACAGCCGTTGTCTTTATCTCCGTCTTTGGCGGTCAAAACAAACAATCCGTATGTCAATTTATACATGGATTTCTTATCCATTGTCGCTCACCTTTCCTTTGCAATCTTCACATATATAGTATAATTTCAGGTCGTAGGATTCGAGGCTGACACCAATCTTTTTTTCAAAATCTTTTGTCATATCGTCAAGAGTTAAATCAAATATCTTTCCGCATTTTTTACATATCAAATGGTCATGGCGTGTCACTTTATCATAATAATCCGGCTTGCCTTCGATAGACAGTCTTTTAATAAACCCTTCTTCGCACAAAGAGTTAAGATTATTATATACAGTTGCCAACGACATCTTTTTTTCATTCGTTTGTAGCATTTGATATATTGCTTCCGCCGTCAAATGTTGACTTGAACCATTGACCATATCTAAAATTATTTTTCCGCTCGGTGTCACAGGAAACCCTCCTTTTAGAATTATTATAATTCTAATTCATGAATAATTTAACCTTATTTTTTTACTATTTTATTAAATTTTGCTTTTTAAAGGCTTTTTATTTATGCTTTTTGTCAATATTTTTTTGATGTTGTTATCCTTCAAATACCTCAATATATTGTGGAGCAACATAAGATATAAGCCAAACACCATTTTCAGAAATTTTGAATACACAACCGTCATTCAGCATTTTTACCGTATCAACTTTCAAAACCACAGGTATCCCATGACGGTTTCCTACCGTTACTGCCGTATTATAGTCCTCAGAAAGCTGTACATAGTCACGGCTCATGCTTTTTATTCCCTCTTTGCATATTTTGTCCAAAGTATGCTTTGCCGTTCCATGATAGAGAACTGGCGGCGGCGTTTTAACTTCAAAATCAATCTGCACACCTGTTGAATGACCTTGATTAGCACGGATTTGTTTATGGTCTTTGGAAAAAGAATACCGCTGTTTGTTGTCCTCAGCAACAATTTCTTCTAAAAGTTCCGTTGAAAAATCGGGATATTGCTTCTGCACTTCCGCAATCAGTTTTTCTGTTGAAACAAAACCGTTTTTCGCAGTAAAACCTTTTTTGTGTCGGAGCAAAAAAGCGATTTGTTGGCTGATTTTAACTTTATCCATTTTATTGCCTTCTTTCATAGTTTTTGAATAATACAAAGCAAGGCAAAGACTCTTTACAAGCCTTTGCCTTGCCATAGATAATATTTCAAGTTAGAGAGAAATAGAGGATACCGGCTTATCCTCATAAATTCTTTCGATTGCCTCAGCAAATACAGGGGCAACAGGAAGAATTGTATATTTATCAAGCATTTTCTCCTGTGGAACAGGAATTGTATCGAGGAGGATTAACTCCTTGATAACACTGTTTGCGATACGCTCGGTTGCAGGACCGGAAAGAACTGCGTGTGTCGCACCGGCATAAACCTCAGTCGCACCGCCCATTTCAACAACCGCTTTTGCGGCATTGCAAAGTGTACCGGCAGTATCAATCATATCGTCCACAAGAATAACTTTCTTGCCTTCAACCTCGCCAATGATGTTCATAACCTCACAAACATTTGCTTTCGGTCTTCTCTTGTCAATAATGGCAATAGAACAGCCCAATCTTGTTGCAAAGTTTCTTGCTCTTGTAACAGAACCGAAATCAGGTGAAACAACAACATAATCGTTCGGATCACCGTTAATCATTTTCTTGAAGTGGTTTGCCAAAATCGGCTGACCAACCAAATGGTCAACAGGGATATTGAAGAAACCCTGAATTTGTGCAGCGTGCAAATCCATTGTCAAAACTCTGTCCGCACCGGCAGATGTAATCAAATCTGCAACCAATTTTGCGGAAATCGGATCTCTTGCCTTTGCTTTACGGTCTTGACGGGCATAGCCGAAATACGGGATAACGGCGGTAATTCTTGCGGCAGACGCACGCTTCATGGCGTCAATCATAATCAGCAGCTCCATGATGTTATCATTAACGGGAGCACAGGTTGACTGAACGATAAAGCACTCTGAACCTCTGACAGACTCGTGTAAAGATACGGAAATTTCTCCGTCACTGAAATGTGCAACTTCTGATTTGCCAACGGGAATGTCCAAACATGATGCAATCTGCTGAGCGACTGCAATGTTGGAGTTACAGGTAAAGATTTTTATGTCCTTGCCATGAAAATTCATTTGACTCGTCCTCCTAAATGCTTGAAATATTCTATGAAAACCTAAAAACGATCCGAATAATATTGTAATACCTTTAAGCGAAAAAATCAAGTTTTTGTCATTTAAAGATATTTTTTGCCAAAATCTTGTAGACTTTGCGTAAAATTTAAATTCAATCCTCAAATTATGGGAAATTCTGCACAAAGTCCTTTTGTGAAATTATAGAATTTCTTTCTCAAAACAGCCACAGACTATGGTTTTATTATCCCCAACCGTACAGCAATCTAACAGTACGGCAGGTCCAATCGTACAGCCGTTTCCGATAATCGTACCGTTTTTCAGTATTGTTGACGGCAGTAATGTTACGCCTTTGCCGATACGGACATTTTTGCCTATTATAACACCGTCCGTACAGGGGATATTAACACCGTTTCTCATAAAGTCCGCCAAAATATGTTGACGGGCTGTTTCGTTCAACTGATGAAGTTGCAAACAGTCATTTGCACCTAAAACCGCCTCAGCATTTTCCGTCTGAAAAGCATAGACATTTTGTCCGTTTTTGCGGATAATTTCAATCGTATCCGTCAAATAATATTCTCCCGTCTTTTCACTCGGCACAAGCTGATTTAAAGCATTCAGCAACGCCTCCGCCTGAAACCACATCGCACCTGAATTGATTTCCCGAACAAAGCGTTGTTCCGGCGTAGCCTCTTTTTCTTCAACAATGCATTGAAGTATATCCGTACTTTGACCATTTTCGACTTTTCTTATAATTCTGCCATATCCTGTCGGATTGTCAACCGCCGCCGTAATAACCGTACAGCCGTTTTGGGCATCGTTATTATGGAATTTTGCCGCCTTACAAATCGTTTCTCCGTCCATAAAGGGAGCATCTCCGTTTAAGATTAAAACCTTGCCGCTTTTATGTGCCTCAATAAATTTTTGAGCCTGCATAACGGCATGACCTGTGCCGAGCCGTTCCGCCTGATACACCGTTTCAACAGGATATTCCAAATCCGAAATATATCTTTCGATATATTCCTTTTTATATCCCGTCACAACGCAAATATCCTCAATACCGGCGGCACGAACAGCGTCCAAAACCCATTGAAGCATGGGCTGAAACAAAACCTCCGACAATGCCTTTGGTTTTTCGGACTTCATGCGTTTGCCCTCACCGCCGGCTAATATAACCGCACAAAAATAATTTTCCAATTTTTTCCCTCCGTATTCTCATTATAAATATAAAATTATGTTACCACATATAGTCCAAAAAATCTATACCGACAATCTTTTTAATTTTTCCAAAGAAGATTGACAAGACTTTTGGGGAATGTTATACTTTAAGCGTGGAATTCTGTTGTTTTGTCACATCATTAGGTTCTGTAAATCCAACAAGTTCGTATTTATCCCCTATTTTTTCGGTGCTTTTATCGACATTTTTCTTATTTTATGAATTAAATTTGTTTAAAGTGTCATAAAATTTACCCGAAAATTTTATAGAATAAAGAAAAATTTTTTCAAAAACAATAGAAATTTTTCAAATTATATGTTATAATGCTTTTAAACGACCTTGGTCGGTTAAAATAAAAAATTCAGGAGGTAATTCCAATGGCTAAAAAATGGGTCTATTTGTTTACGGAAGGCAACGCTGATATGCGTGAGCTTCTCGGCGGTAAAGGTGCAAACCTTGCTGAAATGACAAATATCGGTCTCCCCGTACCACAGGGCTTTACAATTACAACAGAGGCTTGTACTCAGTATTATGAGGACGGCAGAGAAATTAACGATGAAATTCAATCTCAAATCAATGAATACATCGTAAAAATGGAAGAAATTACAGGCAAGAAGTTCGGCGACAAAGAGAATCCTCTCCTCGTTTCCGTTCGTTCAGGTGCAAGAGCTTCTATGCCCGGTATGATGGATACAATTCTTAACCTTGGTCTTAACGAAGAAGTTGTTGAAGTTCTCGCAGAGAAATCAAATAATCCCCGTTGGGCTTGGGACTGTTACAGAAGATTTATTCAGATGTATTCCGATGTTGTTATGGAAGTTGGTAAGAAGTACTTTGAAGAGCTTATCGACAAAATGAAAGCTGAAAAAGGCGTTACTCAGGATGTTGAACTTGACGCTAATGACCTCAAAGAACTTGCTAACCAGTTTAAGGCTGAATACAAAGAAAAAATCGGCACTGACTTCCCGAGCGACCCGAAGGAACAGCTTATGGGTGCTATCAAAGCCGTATTCCGTTCTTGGGACAATCCTCGTGCCAATGTATATCGTCGTGACAACGATATTCCTTATTCATGGGGTACTGCTGTTAATGTACAGTCAATGGCATTCGGTAACATGGGTGATGACTGCGGTACAGGTGTTGCATTTACCCGTGACCCTGCAACAGGTGCAAAGGGACTCTTCGGTGAATTCCTTACAAACGCACAAGGTGAAGATGTTGTTGCCGGCGTTCGTACACCTATGAAGATTAAAGAAATGGCTGACAAGTTCCCGGAGGCATTTGCTCAGTTTAATGATGTTTGCAAAACTCTGGAAAATCATTACAGAGATATGCAGGATATGGAATTTACTGTTGAACACGGTAAACTCTATATGCTCCAAACAAGAAACGGCAAGAGAACCGCTCAGGCTGCTCTCAAAATCGCTTGTGACCTCGTTGACGAAGGTATGAGAAGCGAAGAAGAAGCTGTTGCTATGATCGACCCCCGTAACCTCGATACACTCCTCCACCCGCAGTTCGATGCAAAGGCTCTTAAAGCCGCTACACCGATCGGCAAGGGTCTTGGTGCATCTCCTGGTGCTGCTTGCGGTAAGATTGTATTTACTGCTGACGATGCAGAAGCTTGGAATGCAAGAGGTGAAAAGGTTGTTCTTGTAAGACTTGAAACATCTCCTGAGGATATTACAGGTATGAAGTCCTCACAGGGTATTCTTACAGTTCGTGGCGGTATGACATCACACGCTGCCGTTGTTGCTCGTGGTATGGGTACTTGCTGTGTATCCGGTTGCTCCGAAATCGCAATGGACGAAGCAAACAAGAAGTTTACTCTTGCCGGAAAAGAATTCAAAGAAGGCGACTTCATTTCTATCGACGGTTCAACAGGTAACATCTATGACGGCATTATCCCGACAGTAGATGCTACAATCGCTGGTGAGTTCGGCAGAGTTATGGCTTGGGCAGACAAATACAGAACTCTTAAAGTAAGAACAAACGCAGATACACCTGCTGATGCTAAAAAGGCTCGTGAACTCGGTGCCGAAGGTATCGGTCTTTGCCGTACAGAGCATATGTTCTTTGAAGAGAGCAGAATTGCCGCATTCCGTGAAATGATCTGCTCAGATACAGTTGAGGAGAGAGAAGCTGCTCTTGAAAAAATCCTTCCTTATCAGCAGAACGACTTTGAGGCTCTCTATGAAGCACTCGAAGGCAACCCTGTAACAATTCGTTTCCTCGACCCGCCGCTCCACGAGTTTGTTCCGACAGACGAAGAGGACATCAAGAAGCTTGCTGACGCTCAGGGCAAAACAGTTGAACAGATTAAGGATATCATCAACTCTCTCCACGAGTTCAACCCGATGATGGGTCACCGTGGCTGCCGTCTTGCAGTAACATATCCTGAAATTGCAAAGATGCAGACAAAGGCTGTTATCCGTGCTGCTATCAATGTTAAGAAGAACCACCCGGATTGGACAGTTAAGCCTGAAATCATGATTCCGCTCGTTGGCGAAGTTAAAGAACTTAAATTCGTTAAGAATGTGGTTGTTGAAACAGCAGATGCTGAAATCGCTGCCGCAGGCATCGAAATGTCATACGAAGTTGGTACAATGATTGAAATTCCTCGTGCTGCTTTGACAGCTGATAAGATCGCAAAAGAAGCTGACTTCTTCTGCTTCGGTACAAACGACCTTACTCAGATGACATTCGGTTTCAGCCGTGATGACGCAGGTAAGTTCCTTAATGCTTACTATGACGCTAAAATTTTCGAGAACGATCCGTTCGCTAAACTCGACCAGGAAGGCGTTGGCAAGCTTATGGAAATGTCCATTCAGCTCGGCAAACCGGTTAATCCGAAGCTCCACTGCGGTATTTGCGGTGAGCATGGTGGTGACCCGTCTTCTGTTGAGTTCTGCCACAAGATTGGACTTGACTATGTATCCTGCTCTCCGTTCCGTGTTCCGATTGCCCGTCTTGCTGCTGCACAGGCTGCTATCAAAGAAAAGGCAGGCAAATAATAAGTTTTTGACACTTTTGCTTAAAGCATAAACGACACCGCTCTAAATGTGCAAAACACATTTAGGGCGGTGTTTTTATATTTGCCCGATATTTTTTCTCTTTTCCTTGCTTTTTTGGTCAAAAAGATATAAAATAAAAGAAATATATAATATTTTTTCGGAGGCTATATTCATGAAAAAAATTTTACGGGTAATAACCGCCTTAACTTTGCTTTGTTGTATTCTTATGCTTTCCGCATGTTCTGATTTTGATTTTAATCCGCTTGGCAAATGGAAATTTACAAGCTATATTGTCAATAACGAAGAATGTATTGATATGGTTCACAACACAAATAAGTTATTCAGTCCGGAAGACCCCTCGCTTTATTGGGTATTTGAAAAAAACGGTACGGCATATATGCTTATGGGTAATGAAAAACTTCAAGAACGCACAACTTATACATACGAGTATGATAAACAAAATATCAACATCTATGTTTATGATACATTTACCAATGAAATTGATTATATTCAGGAATATACCATTTCCGAAAACGGACAAACGATTGTATGGACTGTAACAGACGAAGAGGGCAACACCGCTGTTCGTACATATACCAGAGTTTAACATCAACAGACAAAAATCCCAAAGCCATAATTGTACATAGGCTTTGGGATTTCATTATTTCTTGCGGATAATTCGTATTGCCTGAGGATTATTTTTAATGACTGTCACTGTGTTTCCCAACTGATGTTCGCCGTCCAACGCCCAATCCAAAGGTTCATCAGAAATAATCTTAATTTCCGATGTATGAAAGCGTGTGATATAGCGATTTTTATATGACTTATTCATCATGGACAGCCCAACTTTAACGGCTGTTCCAAAGTTTTTTGGGTCTTTAATGAGCAAAACCTCAAATTTTCCGTCATTAAACTCAACATAATCCTTTTCATATTTGAAAGTTCCTGCAATAGAGGTTGAATTTGTCACCGCACCGAAGATATAGTTATCTTCTTCCGTCAGTTCTTTGCTCTCAATGCGAATATGGTGAGCTTTAATTTTTGGCATTGCCCGCATTGCAGCGAAAATATATGCCGAATGTCCCAAAATATTTTTGACGGACTGAGATGTATTATAGGATACTTCCGTAAATGCACCGAAAGAGGCAATATAAGCAAAATATATATCATTGTTAAAAGAGCCTATATCAAAAGTTAACGGTTCTTCATGAGATATAAGGTGTGCCGAACGGCGAAGTTTTTTCGGCAATCCTAAGCTGGACGCCAAATCATTGGTTGTACCGGCGGGAATAAACCCCAAAGGCGGACGATTTTTCATCTGCATCAAACCGTCAATCACACTGTTGACTGTGCCGTCACCGCCGCAGCATGCCACAATATCATAGTCGGGAGCGTGTGTTTTTACAAGTTCGTCTGCCCCTATATCGGCAGCCGTATAATAAACCACTGTTTCATAGCCGTTTTTATACCACATATCCACAATATCGGGAAGTGCAAATTTAGACTGCATTTTTCCGGCACGGGGATTGACAATAAGCATGATTTTTTTACGAGGAAGCTGATGTTTTGACAAAAGTTCGTCCTCCTTTCTTCAATAGTACGAATTTTATGTTTACTTTAAGATAAAACCGATTTTCTTCATTGCTTTATCCAAAGTTCTTTGTGAAATACGCAAAGCTAACTCAGCACTCTTGCGGTATTGCTCTTCCAAGTAGTCCTTGTTTTGGATATAATCGTTAAAGCGTTCCTGAATGGGACGCAATTCTTCAATAACAGCCTCACCAACAGTCGTCTTGAAGTCGCCGTAACCTTTGCCCTCAAATTCTGCCGTAATTTCATCTGCCGTTTTGCCTGTAATTGCCGAATAAATGCCAATCAGGTTATTGATTCCGTCTTTACCCTCACCAACACAAACTTTTGCATCAGAGTCCGTAATGGCTCTCTTAAACTTCTTCATAATGGTTTCGGGCTTATCCAAAACGGCAACCCAGGCATTTTCGTTTTCGTCTGACTTTGACATCTTCTTTGTCGGGTCTTGCAGGGACATAACACGGGCACCGACAGGCGGAATATAAGCGTCAGGAACTTTAAAGGTTTTGCCGTAAATACCGTTAAAGCGTTCAGCAATATCCCTTGTAATTTCCAAATGCTGTCTTTGGTCTGCACCGACAGGCACTAAATCCGCCTGATACAAAAGAATATCAGCCGCCATAAGAGCAGGATAGGTAAACAGACCAGCATTAACATTATCTGCATGTTTTTGAGATTTATCCTTAAATTGAGTCATACGGGATAGTTCACCGAACTGTGTATAACAATTCAGCAGCCAAGCCAACTCTGCGTGTGTATGCACATGGCTTTGAATAAAGAATAAACTCTTTTCAAGGTCAATGCCACACGCCAACAACAAAGCATAGGCTTCCAAAATATGCTGTCTGAAAATTTTGGGTTCTTGTCGAACCGTAATAGCGTGCAAATCGGCAATCGCAAAAATACAATTATAATCGTCCTGCAATTTCACCCAATTTTTTAATGCACCCAAATAGTTGCCCAAAGTAATGTTGCCTGTGGGCTGAATGGCACTGAATATAACCTGTTTGCGTTCTTTTTGTTCTTCCATTTTATAAAATCTCCTTTGCAAGTTCTCCCAAGATACGAATTCCCTTTTCAAGCTGTTCATCTGTTGGGGTTGAGAAGTTAATTCTGAAACAGTTTGTTGTCATGCTTTCGTCAGCAAGGAATGCTGTTCCCGGCACAACACAAACTTTGCGTTCCAACGCCTTTTGGCAGAAATTCATCATATCCGCACCCTCAGGCAAACGGCACCAGATAAACAGACCACCCTCAATGCGGTTATAGGTAATTTTCGGCACACAGTATCTATCCAACAGGTCCATACAGTAATTGGCTTTTTTTCTGTAAATATCACGCAGTTTTTCCAAATGTGCTTTAAAGTCGTATTTGGTTATGAATTCGTATGCCACCATTTGAGCCCAAATATTGGTATGTACATCGGCAGTTTGCTTGCATACAACCATTTTAGAGATTAACTGTGACGGGGCAACGGTCCAACCTACACGAATACCGGGAGAAAGCACTTTTGAAAACGAACCGACATATACAACTAAACCGTCCGTATCCATAGATTTAATTGTTGGAATATCCTCCCCCGCTATTCTCAGTTCGCCGTACGGATTATCCTCCAAAATTAAAACCTGATATTTCTTTGCCAATGCGTAAATCGCTTTTCTTTTTTCAAGGCTTGTTGTCACACCTGACGGATTTTGGAAATTGGTAATAACATAGATGAAACGGACATTCTTTTCCGTTTTCAAAGCCTGTTCAAGTTTTTCCAAATTCATGCCGTCATCTTCTAACGGTATGCCAACCAACTTTGTATTATAGGAACGGAAAGAATTAAGAGAGCCAATAAAACTCGGTGCTTCACAAACAACAACATCGCCCTCATTACAGGTTGATTTTGTCAGCAAATCCATTGCCTGCTGTGCTCCCGAAAGAATCAATAATTCATCGTTTTCCGTACCGATATTATAAGAATCCTTCATATATTGCTTCAAGGCATTACGGAGCGGCGTATAACCCTCAGTTATGCTGTACTGTAAAGCATCAATCGGATTTTCGGCAAAAATACGGGCGGAAATCTCCGAAATTTCCTTTGCCGGAAAGGCATTCGGAGCGGGATTGCCTGCCGACAATGCAATATAAGACGGGTCAGCCGCATATTTGAAAATTTCACGAATTGCTGATGGCTTTAAGGATTTTACTCTTTCGGAAACAGGATATTCCATAGTCAAACGCTCTCCATTCTTTTTGTGATTGTAATAAAAATTTATAATATTTCAGGTCAATACTTCTGCGAAAATAATTATAGCACGAGAAATAAACTAAAACAAGTCATTTGCATTTTCTTTTACTTTATCAGCCATTAGAGCAATTATTTTATTCCTTATTGGATTTTTAATTTTTGTTTATCATGAATATTGTCTTTTTTGTCCTTTTATATTATAATTAGTATATTCCCACACAAGAATGACTTTAATAAAAATCACATAGGGAAGTGAAAACTTTGAATAGCAAAATTCAGCTTGTTGCTTTGGATTTAGACGGCACACTTTTGAACAAATACGGACAAATTTCCGATACGGACAAAAACACACTCGCAAAAGCAATTCAGGACGGTATCGAAATCGTTATATCCACAGGCCGCCCCTATATCGGCTTACCCGTTGATGTTTTGTGTTCTATCGGTATCCGTTATGCGATTACCGCCAACGGCTCGGCAATTTATACACTTCCCGACAAAAAATGTATTTTTGAAAACTGCATAGATGCCACTACTGCCGCCGGAATTTTGGAACGACTACGGGACAAATCGGTCTACTTTGACGCTTTTATTGACGGCAACGGCTTTTCCAATCAATGCAAACGGCACCTTATTGACAGTTTGGCAATGCCGTCCTCCGTTATTGAATATATCCGTAGTACAAGAACCTTTGTTACGGATATTGCAGCGGATATAAGACAGAAAAACCTTAAAGTCCAAAAAATGTCCATTGATTTTATAAAGGATACGGACGGCTCTCTAATTGACTATGAAACTGTTCGTTCTATTCTTCAATCCTATCCCGATATTATCTTTGTTTCAGGCGGTTGCTGCAATGCCGAAGTCACCAAAGTCGGAACAACCAAAGGACAGGGACTGCGTTTTATTGCTGAGCAGCTGAATATTCCAATGACGGCAACTATGGCGTGTGGGGACTCAGAAAATGATATAAATATTCTTCAAACGGCACAAATTGGTGTCGCTATGGAAAACGCTGAATCCTGTGTCAAACAGGCAGCGGATTTTGTTACAAAATCGAACAATGACAATGGCGTTTCTTACGCTATTCAAAAATATATATACAAAAATTAAAACCGATTTAGATTAAAACAAAGTGAGGTATATCAATGGGCAGACGATCATCAATGGGATATAATTCGGGCAATTCCCGTTTTTACAGTTCCCGTGGCTATGGCAAAAAAAGAAAAAAAAGCAAAACCAAATGGATTATCATTATTGCCGCTTTGGTTATCTTGTTGGCGGCAGGTGGTGTAGGAGCTTATTTTCTTTTCGGTGGCAATAACCCCAAAAATGAACCCCAGCCAAGCACACCGGTGACTTCCGAAGTACAGGAAAGCTCGGAAAATTCTGTTGAAGAAAGTTCGGCGGTTTCTGAGGAAGAAAGCAAGATTGTATCGAATACTGAGGTTTCGGACGACCCCAATATTAAAGAAACCTACGACGGCAATGTTATGATTTATAATAAAGAGGGATATGAAACCTTTTACGGTACTGAAACCTCTGCCAAAAACTATGCCGCCACTGTTTCAAAACTTAAAAAAGAGGTTGGCGACAAAGTTACTGTTTATAATATGGTTGTGCCGATACACAGTGCTTACGGACTGCCACAGCGACTTAAAGACAAAGGCAGCGACCAAAAAGAGAACATTGAAACAATTTATTCCTCCTATTCTGCCGATGTTAAACCCATTTCCGTATATGACATCCTGAAAGCACACAGCAACGAATATATTTACTTCCATACAGACCATAACTGGACTGCTCTCGGTGCTTATTATGCCTATGAGGAATTTTGCAAGCAAGCCAACTTAAAGCCGCTTGACCTGAAAACTTTGAGCAGTGGAAAAATCACGAATTTTCTTGGCTCGCTCTATACATCAACTGACGATAACACAATTTTGAAAGCCAATCCCGACACTGTAACCTACTACAATATCCCTGGAACTTATACCTGTTCACTTTTGGAAAACGGCAAAAGTGAGGTGCAGAATGGTGTTCCGCTGATTGCAACCTTTGCTGCGGGTTCAAATGCCTATTCTGCCTTTATTTGGGGCGATAATCCATATATGCATATCAAAAACTCAACCGCCACAGGACGCAAGCTCTGTATTATCAAAGACTCCTACGGCTGTGCTTTTGCCCCTTTTACCGTTTCAAACTATGATGAAGTTTTTATTGTGGATTCCCGCTATTATGAAGGCAATATTGTCGATTATATCAAGAAAAACAACTTTACCGATGTTTTGGTTATCAACGGTATTATGTCTGCCAATACAGCAGGACAAATCACCTGCATAGAAAGTATTTTATAAATTTTAGATTTTCAAAGGAAGGTGCCGTTTATGCTCGGAAAAACAGTCAATATTTCGATTCTCGGCACCGTCCGTGAGCGTTATCTCTATTCAGGCTATCCCGACAGTGCTTTTGAAATCCATACGCCCGTTTATATTGTCACTAATCAGAAACTCAGCGGTTCAGTGGCGTGTACGATTATTTGTATTGCCATGTCGGACAGCAAAAAACAAACACGCCTGATTGCTTCTCCCACCAACGAAATCTTCTACGAACCCGAAATTAAAAGCCGTTTAACAAAAACTTCCATTATATACGACAAACTGTTTTGCCTTTATGAAAAATCATGCGGAGCGGTTGTTTACCGTCACACAGCAGACGGCATTAAAGTTTTGCTTGTCAAAAATCATAATGGGCGGTGTTGGAGCTTTCCAAAGGGGCATGTTGAAAAAGATGAAACTGAGGAAGAAACCGCTTTACGGGAGATTAAAGAGGAAACCGGTTTAGATGTTGAAATAGAAAAAGATTTTCGTGAAACAAGTATATACCGCCCCTATGGACGCACCAAAAAGAAAGTCGTTTTCTTCCTTGCCAAAGCTCTTGAAAGTACCGTTAATATGCAGCAAAGTGAAATTGACTATTATATTTGGGTACCTATTGATGAGGCTATGAAGATGTGCCACCACGATAATGACACCAAAGTCCTGAATAAAGCGGAAAGTCGCCTTTGTGCCAAAAAATAATACATAAAAAATCTCCGTACGGTATAACGGAGATTTTTTTATATTTCTCTTGATAAAGGATTCAAGTTGTGCTATAATTAGTACACTAGCATAAACGCAGATGTAGTTCAATGGTAAAACATTAGCTTCCCAAGCTGAGGTTGCGGGTTCGATTCCCGTCATCTGCTCCAAAGAACCCCGACACAATTTATAGTGTTGGGGATTTTTTAAAGATTGATTAAAATATGTTTTTGTGATAGATATTATTCCAAATGATAATATCTGCTATTGTACTTCAAAGGAGAGTGTCAAAATGCCCGTTACGAAAATTTCATGCGATGTCTGCGGCGGTCCGATTCAAGTCATGGAAGGCGGACAAAGAGGAATTTGTCCCTACTGCAAAACGGAATATTTGATTGAACGCCTCAGGGAAATGGCGAGCGGCGGCAGAATCAGCGTCACCGGCTCGGAAAATGATATTGCACAATGGAAATCCATGTTGGATATTTATATGGAAAACTGCGACTATACCGCTGCCGAAAATACCGCCCGTAAAATTTTGGAAGGCAATCCAAACGATACTGCCACTATGGAAATCTATAAGGTTCTTCAAGGGGCAAAGTTTATGGATATACAGGACGGCGTTTTGATGAAATACAACGGTATGTCCGAAAATGTTATCGTTCCCAAAGGCATTAAAGCCATTAACGATTCCGCATTCCTCCGCTGTAAAACAATCCGCCGCATTGACCTGCCGGACGGTATTACCCGTATCGGAAACTATGCATTTCGAGGCTGTACGGCTTTGGAACATATCTCTATTCCAAACAGTGTAACACAAATCGGAAAATCCGTATTTTGGGAATGTTATAATCTCAGTGATGTACAAGCACCTGCCATGTTTTGCGATGTCAATGTTGTCAATAACTATTTTGGCGGTACGATTTTCGCAAGGGAAATTTATCGTCCCATTGAGGACAACCGCCGTGTTTCAGGTCTATGCCCCTATTGTGGCGGAACATTCAATATTTTCAGGATATGCAAAAAATGCGGTGCTGCTAAAAACTACTAATTTTATCGGAAAGGAATTGGTCTTATGAGTTTATCTGAAATTCAAGGTTTAATTGACGCTTTTGCCGCAAAGGAAAATGTTGATGCCATAGTATTGGGCGGTTCAAGAAGTTCGGGTGCAAATGACAGTCATTCTGACTATGACCTCTATGTTTACACAACAGAACCGCTTTCTTTTGATACACGCCGTCAAATTATGACTGCCCACTGTTCGACAGTTGAAATCGGCAACCATTATTGGGAGGACGAGGACAACTGTATTCTTAATACAGGCACACCGATTGATGTCATTTATCGAAATTTGGAGCATTTTTCCCATATTATGACTTATATTGTTGATGAACACAATAGCATGAACGGCTATACCACTTGTTTCTGGCATAATATTCTGAACTCCCAAATCCTTTTCGACCGCAACGGCAATTTTGCACAACTTCAAAAGAAATATACCATTCCCTATCCTGCCGAATTAAAACAAGCGATTATAGAGCAAAATATGAACTTGCTGACAGGTGTTCTGCCGTCATACGACCTCCAAATCAAAAAGGCACTTGAACGCAACGATGTTGTCAGTGTTAATCATCGTGTTACGGGCTTTTTGGCAAGCTATTTCGATGTTATCTTTGCACTTAATGAAAAGACACACCCGGGAGAAAAACGCCTTATACAGCTTTGTAAGGCTCAATGTCCACTTCTTCCCAAAAAATTTGAAGAAAACATCAATCATCTTTTCGATGTTATGTATCATAAGCCTTCGGAAACCATGTCAGTTATTGCGGATATGATTGTCGCACTCAAAGAAATAATCTAAACGAAAAAGCCTTATCCTTTTGAGATAAGGCTTTTATACTTACTGTCATTTTTTGGTTATTGCACGAATATCATTATTGCTTCCCATAACCATAATCGTTTCCCTTCCACTAAAACGATAATCCGGACTTGGCATGGGGTTGATTGTCCCATTCTGTTTAACCGCCAAAATGCTGACATTATATCTTGCACGGATATTTTGTTCCAAAATGCTTTTGCCATGCCATGAGGACGGTACGGCAATTTCATAAATTGCAACCTCAGGTGTTAGCTCAATATAATCAAAGATGTTCTTTGCACCGTATTTGATTGCCAACCGCTCCGCCATGTCACGCTCTGCATAAACCACATGGTCAGCACCGTTGCGGAGCAAAAGTTTTTCATAAATTTCTCTTGTTGCACGGGCAATAATAAACTTTGCTCCCAAATCTTTGAGAATAACTGTGATTTCCAAAGCGGTCTGAAAATTATTTCCGATAGCAACCACGCATATATCAAAGTTATTAACGCCCAAAGTTTCCATAAATTTTTCATCGGTGGCGTCACCTATTTGAATATCACGAAGAATATCTGTTGCTTTATCTGCTCTTTCCTCACTGTATTCAATAGCAAGAACATCGTTTCCCTCTTCAATAAACTTTTGTGCCATGTGGCGTCCGAAACGCCCCAAACCAATCATAAGAATTGACTTCATAAATAATAAATCCTCCCGTCATTAACCAATAGATACCTTTTCAAGCGGCAACTTTGAAGAAATGGTCATTCTGTCCGAAGTAAACGCCATAAGCATGGTAATTGAACCCATACGCCCATACAGCATGAGTATGGCAATTATAATTTCCGAAACAACACTTAAATTCGATGTAATGCCAACCGTTAAACCAACTGTGGCAACCGCCGAAACCGTTTCAAATAAAACCGCCATAATATCTATTTGTTCTATTGCAGAAATAATGACTGCCGAAATAATTGCCAAAAGCAAATATGTCATTAAAATACAAGAGGCGGTACGAATTGCAACATCTTCAAAACGCCGTCCAAATGCCTCCAAAGATTTTTTCCTTTTGAAGGTTGATACAATACCTGACATCAAAATAGTTATTGTTACGGTTTTTACACCGCCTGCCGTTGAGCCCGGTGAACCGCCAATCAGCATAAGGCAAATCATAATCAGCCGTCCAGAACCACTCATATTTCCCAAATCAACACTGTTAAAGCCTGCCGTTCTTGCACTGACGGATTGGAAAAGTGAAGTTAAAATTCTGTCGCCCCATGACATTCCGTCCGAAACCCTCCACTCCGTCAAAAACAGAGCAATCGCACCAACCACAATCAAAAACAGACTTGTCACCAAAACAATTTTGGATTGCAACCTTAACTTACCGAAACGGAAACGAACATCAAGCAAATCTTTCCAAACAAAGAAACCCAAACCGCCCAAAATAACCAAAAGCATAAGCACCGTACAAACATACCAATTTCCCGAAACGGTCATCATAGAGGAGGACGGCTCAATACTTCCCATAAGGTCAAAACCCGCATTGCAGAAAGCCGAAATACTATGGAATATGGAAACCCATAAACCTTGTCCAAAACCCAGCAGAGGACAGTAATAAACAGCCAGCAACGCTGCACCTGACACCTCCACAATTGCTGAGGCAAACATAATAAACTTTGCCATGCGGACAACACCGCCCAACTGCGGTGATGACATTGAGTTTTGTAATGTAAATCGTGTGGACAGACCGATTTTTTTATGTGTTAACGATAGTCCTGAAATGACAAATGTAATAAATCCAATACCGCCGATTTGAATTAAAATCAACAGAATCAACTGCCCGAAAAAAGACCAATATGTAAAGGTATCAAAACGAATCAATCCTGTTACGCAAGTCGCTGAGGTTGCTGTAAATAAGGTATCCACAAATGCGGTTGACTGTCCGCTTTTTGTTGCAATCGGAAGCATTAAAATAAACGCACCGATTAAAACCAATAGTACATAACTCAGCAGAAGTTTTTTCATAGGTGAAAGTTTTTTTAAAATGTGTTCTGCTTTTTTCAGAAAATCCAAAACTTTAAAACCTCTCTTTCCGTATGCTTTTGAGATACTTTGTCAAAATCATAGTCATTATATCACGATAGAAAAAGAGTAGCAATACATTTTTCAAGTTTTATTAAAACAATATAAAACACAAAACGAGGTCTGAAAAGACCTCGTTTTGTGCAAAAGGAAGGGATAATGAAAAAACAAAAAAGGGGAATTAGTTAAGTTAGAATATTTGCTATTGGTATTATAACATATACCCCTATTTTTTTCAAGTGTTTTTTCGATTTTATTTTGATTTGTATTTGTTTTCAAAGAACAAAAATTATTCTTCCATTTGTTTGCCAAGAAAGGCAGCAGCGGTTTGAATGAGCTTAATTTCCGTATTTTGCGGAACGGAGTTTTTTTCGTCCATAAGCATAATAACACCGCCTGTCACATCACCCGAAGCGATAATCGGAAAGAAAACCGTTGCTGCTCTGTCCAGACCTTCCACCGGCTGAACCGCACCCATTGTATGTCCCTCAGCGGAATAACTGCGGCGTGATTCCATCATTTCCTCAATTACAGCGGTAATTCTTCTTTCCAGATATTCCTTTTTGGGTACTCCTGCCGCCGCAACAATATGGTCACGGTCACAAATCAGCGTGGGAAAGCCTGAAATGCGTGCCAAAACCTCAGCATATTGGGCGGAAAAACTCGATATTTCCCCGACAGGTGAATATTTTTTAAAGATAACCTCACCGTCAGTATCGGTATAAATTTCCAACGGGTCACCCTCACGAATCCTCAGTGTACGGCGGATTTCCTTTGGAATAACCACTCGCCCCAAGTCATCAATTCTTCTTACAATTCCTGTTGCTTTCATATATATAACTCCTCTGATTACAAATTTTATTATCTTGATTTTTTTGTGTTTTCGCTCAATGCTATTGTTTGTAAAAATCGGGAGATTATACACATTTCATCTTATGGTTTGTTTTCGCATATTTTTATATTTGTCGGTCCAAAATAAAAACAAAAAAGATTAACCGCTCAACAAAGTTGAACGGTTAACCCTAAAAATTATGGCAAGTAATTATTTATCAAAAATTACTTTACGGAAGCTTTCTTTGTCATAACAACAGCTACACCCAAAGCAGCAACTACTACGCCAACGAGAGCGTAAGCAGATGTAGCGTCACCTGTTGCAGGAGCGTCCGGTGTTTCAGGATCAGCCGGAGTCTCAGGATCAGCCGGAGTCTCAGGATCAGCAGGTGTACCAGGTACAATTTCAAATGTTACAGGATAAGCCATCTCGTCGTCACCTGTTGTGTCGAATTTAACCTTAACTGTATCGCCGATGTTAGCACCCTCAGCATTGCAGTTTGTCTGGCTGTTGTATGTAAGCTCGTTCTCATCGAGTGCACCCCAAGAATCGTCCCAAGAATTAGCCAAACGAACCTTAAACTGTGTACCAGCTGCACCACTGTCGTTAGCAACAACTACGAATTCGCCTTCGTAGATACCGTCGCCGTCATCGTCTGTCATAGCGTTATCTGTTGTAGCACCCCAACCGTTGTACTCGCCACAAAGACCTACACCTGTGGAAAGATCAGCAGCACTTACTGCGATAGCACCCATGGAAGCTACGAGAGCACCAGCGATAACAACACTCAAAACCTTTGACTTAGTCATTGTAAATTCCTCCTAAATTTGAAAAAATAAGTTTGGAAAAGTACGGCGAAACACCGAACTTCATTGACACCATTCTAACACAAAGATTTTCAAAAATCAAGCCCATGTTTTTGATTTTTCGCTATTTCAAGGGTTGTTTAAATTTTTTAATAATACAAAAATGCTTTTTAATTCTTTTAGAAAATTAAAAAAACCGTTTTTTAGGCAATTTCCATAGTTAAATAATTACAATTTGTTTATATTAAACAAACTCAAAGTAACAAGGTTGTTATAATTTCGTTTGCTTATACAATTAAATTTCCTAAAACAGTATATAAATTAGTTATTTTGAACAAAGCCATTGCCTTTTCCCACTACATATATCATAATTTCTGCTTTTAAAGCACAATATACAGTTTATTTTTCTTCGCACTCTATTTTAAATATGGTACATTTTTTACAAAAAAATTTTTCGATAAAATTATATGTACCTTTTTCTCGATATTACTTTTTACAATGATTGACAAAAAGGACAAAAAAAGTATAATTAAACTAATCCTTTACAAGATGAGGTTTGATTTTATGAAATACTGTAAAAAATGTTCCGCCCTTTTTAAGAATAACCAAACCCAATGCCCCTATTGCAATCGTTCTCTAACAGAGGATATTGCTCCCGAAAGTTGGGCATCTATGGCATTGGCAACAGGTTTTGAACTTGAACGCATTGAGGCGGCACTCAAAACCGCCGATATTCCTTATACACTGAAAAGTCCCAAAAAACAAATGTCCATGCGTGCTCTCAACTCTGCCCCTATGGAAAATTATAATGTGCTTGTCCCCGTTTTTGCCTATGATGATGCTTATGAACTTTTGGCGGGTATAAACGCTTTGGACTTTGACAAAGTTACCGAACCGGATAAGGAAATGTTAAAGGAAATTGAAACCGCCCGTCAAAAACACAACAATGATATAGACGAGATGTCCCCACGCAAACGCCGTCTTGTAAAAATCTTTTCAGCGTTGGCTTTTATTATCATTCTGGCTTTGGTTGTTTTTGCAACCGACACCGTTATGGCATGGGTTAAACAGCTTTTCGGTATGTAACTCAAAGTCCCGCTCTTTTATTCCAAAGAACGG
>JBJEQG010000159.1:0-8027 GCA_051881635.1 Acutalibacteraceae bacterium | reverse complement strand
GTGGCTGTTAATGTTTCCGCTCTCGAAATCTTCGATAATGACACAGAAGTTACAGCACAAACTTTGATTGATGCCGGTTTGGTTAAGAAAGAATTGGACGGTATCAAAATTCTCGGCAACGGCGAACTCACAAAGAAGCTCACAGTTAAAGTTGCCGCTTTCTCCGAAGCTGCAAAGCAGAAGATTGAAGCCGCAGGAGGAAAGGCAGAGGTGATCTGATTTGTTCAAAACAATCGCTAATGCCTGGAAGATACCGGATCTTCGCAAGAAGATGCTGTTTACTATCCTTGTTGTGGTTATTTTCCGAATTGGATCGGTTATCCCTGTTCCTTTCTTAGATGTTGCCGCTTTGAAAACAATCATGGACAGCATGACAAGCGGAAACAACATCTTTTCTTATGTTGATGCTTTGTCCGGCGGTGCGTTTTCCAACGGTACATTGTTTGCAATGTCCGTTACGCCGTACATTAACGCATCAATTATTATTCAACTTTTAACCGTTGCAATACCGCCGCTTGAAAGACTGGCAAAAGAGGGTGCCGAAGGACGCAAGCGTCTGGGAACGATTACGAGATATGTTACGGTTATACTCGGTATCGTTCAGGGTACGGCTTATTATGTTTACCTCGCAACAAGCGGTGTTGTAAGCTATACAGGCTGGACATTTGACGGCATTTTCACAGGTGTTGTTATTGTTTCCGTATTCACAGCCGGTACGGCTTTGATGATGTGGCTCGGCGAACAAATCAACCAAAACGGTTTGGGTAATGGTATCTCCATTCTCCTCTTTGTCGGTATTATCGCAAGAATGCCTGTTTATATTCAAACATGGTGGGGCAACTTCTCGCTTGGCTTGCAGGGCGATGTATCAAGAGTTATAAACTCAGTGATTATACTCGTTCTTTTCCTTGCTTTGATTTGGGTTATCGTTTTCATGAACGATGCGGAACGCCGTATCCCGATTCAATATGCAAAGCGTGTTGTCGGCCGTAAAATGTATGGCGGTCAAAGCACTTATCTGCCGATTAAGGTTGGTCTGTCCGGTGTAATGCCGATTATCTTTGCAAGTTCCATTCTTTCAATTCCGTCAACAATTCTGATGTTCATTGGCGAAGATACACCTACAGGTTTCTGGAAAGGTTTCTTTGATGCCTTTTCAATGGGAAGCTGGTTGTACACAATCCTGTACTTCCTGATGATTCTTGGTTTTGCTTACTTCTATGTGGCTATTCAGTATAACCCCGTAGAAATGGCAAACAATCTCCGTCAGAATAACGGCACAATTCCGGGTATCCGTCCCGGTAAGCCAACCTCTGACTTTATCGCTAAAATTTTGTCAAAGATTACATTGATTGGTGCCATGTTCCTTGCGGTTATTGCCATCGTTCCGTTGGTATTCTCCTCCGCAACAGGCATGAGCAACATGATGATGGGCGGTACATCAATCATTATCTTGGTTGGTGTTGCGTTGGATACAATGAAACAGCTCGAATCTCAAATGGTTATGCGTCATTATAACAATGGCAAGGGCTTTTTGGGTTAAAGGGCGGTCTTGATGAAAGGAGCAAAAAAGATGAACATTATACTTCTTGGAGCCCCCGGTGCCGGTAAAGGTACACAGGCAGAAATTATTTGCAATCACTTGAATATCCCGACAATTTCAACGGGAAATATTATTAGAGAAGCGCTGAAAACCGGTACGGAAATGGGACTCAAAGCAAAGTCCTATATGGAAGCCGGTCAGTTAGTTCCTGATGAGGTCGTTATCGGTATCATTAAGGAAAGACTGGCAAAGGACGACTGCCAAAATGGTTTCATTTTGGACGGTTTCCCGAGAACCATTCCTCAAGCCGAGGCTCTGGACAAAATGGGTATCATTATCGATAAGGTTATTGATATCGAAGTGCCGGACGAAAGAATTGTCGGCAGAATGTCCGGACGCCGTGTCTGCGAAAAATGTGGTGCAAGCTATCACCTCGATTATAAGAAACCGAAGGTTGATGGTGTATGCGATAGCTGTGCAGGCACCCTTGTTCAGCGTAAGGATGACCACCCCGATACTGTAAAAGCCCGCCTTGAAGTTTATCACAACGAAACAGAGCCGCTCAAAAGCTACTATGATAAGCAGGGCAAGCTCACTGTTGTTGAAGGACAAGAGGCAATCGAGGATACCACAAAGTTGGTTTTGGCAGCAGTCGAGGCGTAAGAATACATGGTTATTCTGAAAACGGCCCGTGAGCTTACAAAAATGCGAGCGGCGGGCAGAATTTCTTCCAAAGCACTGCGTTTGGCAGGAACGGCGGTCGAACCGGGTGTTACTACTTGGGAAATTGACCGCATTGTCCGTGAGTATATCGAGAAACAGGGGGCAACCCCTTCCTTTCTCGGTTATGGCGGATTTCCCGCAAGTGCTTGTATATCAGTAAACAATGTAGTCATCCATGGCATACCCGATAAAAAAATCGTTCTGAAACAGGGCGACATCGTCAGTATTGATGTGGGAGCTTATTTTGACGGCTACCACGGCGATAATGCGTGGACATTTCCGTGCGGCGATGTATCTTCCGAAGCGGAAGCGTTAATGGACGCAACGAAAAACAGCCTGTATGAGGGAATCAAACAGGCGAAAGTCGGCAATCGGCTGGGAGATATAGGCAGTGCGGTTCAGAGGTATGTCGAGGCACGCAGTTACTCGGTGGTACGAGATTTTGTCGGCCATGGAGTAGGTGCGAAGCTGCATGAAGATCCAAGCGTACCGAATTACGGTACACCGGGTCATGGTTTACGCCTGCTTCCCGGTATGGTGATCGCTATTGAGCCTATGGTCAATGCGGGAACGCATCGGGTCAGAACACTTGGTGACAAATGGACAACGGTAACGGCAGACGGCAGACTGTCAGCCCACTTTGAACATACAGTGGCAATTACGGCAGACGGTCCCGTTATTATGACGCTTCCGGACTGAGGTGTAGTATGCAGTTCGTAAAAGGTAAAATCGTACAATCGAAAGCAGGACATGACAAAGGAATGTATTGTGTGGTTGTCAGCGTGGAGGGAAATTTCGCTTATATTTGCGACGGTAAACGCCGCAAACTTGAAAATCCCAAAAAGAAAAAGCTGATCCACCTTGCACCGACGGGCATACTGCTTGAAGAAAGCATGATGCAAACCGACAAACAGATACGCAGGTCACTTTCCAAATGGAATGGAAATGACGGCTCGTCCATTTAAAGGGAGGTTATTATTTTGTCAAAGCAGGATGTAATTGAGCTTGAAGGTGTCGTTAAGGAGGCATTGCCTAACGCACAGTTTAAGGTAGAGCTTCCGAACGGTCATGTTATTTTAGCCCATATCTCGGGTAAATTGCGTATGAATTTCATTCGTATTCTTCCCGGCGATAAGGTTACAGTTGAAATGTCGCCGTATGATCTGAACAGAGGACGGATCACTTGGCGTAGTAAATAATTTGAATCAGGTATGGTACACGAAAGGAATGATAACACAATGAAAGTCAGACCTTCAGTAAAAAAGATTTGCGAAAAGTGCAAGGTTATCAAGCGTAAGGGTAAAGTCATGGTTATCTGTGAAAACCCGAAGCACAAACAGCGTCAGGGTTAATGGCGTAAATACAACGGAGGTGCTAACACATGGCTCGTATATCAGGTGTTGATTTGCCGAGAGACAAAAGAGTTGAAATCGGCTTGACTTATATTTATGGAATTGGCCGCAAAACTTCCAATGACATTCTTGCGGCAACAGGTGTTAATCCTGACACTCGTGTCAGAGATTTGACAGAAGAAGATGTTTCTAAACTCAGAGAGTATATCGACCATAACTGCCGAGTAGAGGGCGACCTCAGAAGAGACATTGCTTTCGACATCAAGAGATTGATCGAAATCGGTTGTTACAGAGGCGTTCGTCACCGCAAAAATCTTCCTGTAAGAGGTCAGCGTTCAAAGACAAACGCACGCACAAGAAAAGGCCCGAGAAAGACGATGGCCAACAAGAAGAAGTAATATAGGAGGGACTTAACTGATGGCAGTACAGAAAGGTGCTAACGGTAAAAAGACCGTAGTTCGCAGACGCCGTGAACGCAAAAATATCGAAAAAGGTGCGGCTCATATTCAGTCCACTTTCAACAACACAATCGTTACAATTACCGATGTACAGGGTAATACTGTATCATGGGCAAGTGCCGGTGAGTTGGGATTCAGAGGTTCAAGAAAATCCACTCCGTTCGCCGCTCAGTCCGCTGCCGAAACAGCAGCAAAGGCTGCTATGGAGCATGGCATGAAAACGGTTGAAGTTTATGTTAAAGGACCGGGTGCAGGCCGTGAGGCTGCAATCCGTGCACTTCAATCCGCAGGTCTTGAAGTAAACATGATTAAAGATGTTACTCCGATCCCGCACAACGGTTGTCGTCCTCCCAAGAGAAGACGCGTATAACAGCAGGAGGTGTGAATTATGGCTGTACAAAGAGAACCCGTTCTTAAAAGATGCAGATACCTCGGTATCAGTCCGGCAGTAGTCGGCATTGCAAAAACTTCCAAGAAAAACCCGAATGCCAACAGCAGAAAGAAAGTTTCTGAGTATGGTATGCAGTTGAAGGAAAAACAAAAACTGAAATTCATCTATGGTGTTATGGAAAAGCAGTTCTATCACTACTTTGAAATTGCCTCCAAGATGGAAGGTCAAGCAGGTAATAACCTGATCACTTGCCTCGAAAGCAGACTGGATAATGTTGTATTCAGAATGGGTCTTGCTCTCACAAGAAAAGAAGCAAGACAGCTTGTAAATCATGGTCATTTCCTCGTAAACGGCAAAAAGGTTAATATTCCTTCCTACCGTGTTAAGGTTGACGATGTTATTACTTTGGCTGAGAAGAGCAGAAGCAGCGAGAAGTTCAAATCCGTTTTGGAGCAGACTGAGGGCAGAGTAACTCCGTTGTGGCTCGAAACAAATAAGGCAGAGTATTCCGCAAAGGTTACTCGTATGCCTGCCGTTGAAGATCTCGATTACGAAGTAGAAGCTCGTCTTATTGTTGAGTTGTACTCCAAGTAATCCTTATCGTTTTTCGTTGGTTTACACATTATGGCGGCTTGTGTATATAAGGCCGCCTCATGTTAAGGAGGTTAGCTGATAATGGAGATACGAAAGCCAAGCATTGAAAGCAAGGATCTTGCTCCCGATGGCACATACGGTCGTTTTGTTGTTGAACCGTTGGAGCGTGGCTTTGGCAATACACTGGGAAACAGCCTGAGAAGAGTTTTGCTCTCCTCGTTAGAGGGTGTCGCAGTGACTGCCATTAAAATCGACGGCGTTCTGCATGAGTTCTCTACAATTCCCGGTGTAAAAGAAGATGTTACAGCAATCGTTCTGAATATGAAGGGATTGATTGCAAAACTTCACTGCAACGGCCCAAAAACAGTTGAAATCAATGCCGAAGGTCCGTGCATTGTAACGGCTGAGAATATCAAATGTGACAGCGAGGTTGAAATTCTGAACCCCTCTATGCACATTGCAACACTTGGCGAGGGTGCTAAACTCTTTATGGAGATTACTCTTAACAAGGGACGGGGATATATCTCCGCAGAACGCAATAAGGCGGAAATGCCGAACAATGTTATCGGTGTTCTTCCTATTGATTCAATATATACGCCCGTACTCAAAGTTAACTATAATGTCGAGAATACTCGTGTCGGTCAGATTACCGACTTTGACAAGTTGAGCCTTGATGTATGGACAAACGGTGTTATTACCGCACAAGAGGCAGTTTCCTTGGCAGCGAAGGTTTTGACTTCGCACCTTGACCTCTTTGTCAATCTTTCGGATAAGGGAACTTCCGCCGAAGTTATGATTGAAAAAGACAACAACGACAAGGAAAAAGTTTTGGAAATGACAATCGAGGAGTTGGATCTTTCGGTTCGTTCCTTTAACTGCTTGAAGCGTGCAGGCATCAATACCGTTGAGGATCTCATCAACCGTTCGGAAGACGAAATGATGAAGGTCCGCAATCTCGGACGCAAGTCCCTTGAAGAAGTTGTTGAGAAGCTCAATGCTCTCGGATTTAGTTTACAAACTGAGGAAGAATAATCCTCGTTACCATAGTTAAAAGGAGTGAATTTCGATGCCCGGAACAAGAAAACTTGGCAGAGATACAGCACACAGAACCGCCATGCTCAGAGCAATGGTTACTTTTCTGCTGGAAAACGGTAAAATCGAAACAACAATCAGCCGTGCCAAAGAGGTCAGCTCCATGACCGAGAAGTTCATCACAATCGCTAAGGAAGATAATCTGCATAACAAGCGTTTGGCTATGTCTTTCATTACTAAGGAAGATGTTGCTCATAAGCTTTTTGCGGAAATCGCTCCGAAGTATGCAGATAAGAACGGCGGCTACACAAGAATTACAAAGCTCGGTCCGCGTCGTGGCGATGCTGCTGAAATGGCTTTGATTGAGTTGATCTGATTGCTTTTGAATTAAAGCTGTATATTTTAAGGACAGGAATAAACTTCCTGTCCTTTTTGTTGCCTTAATATTACATCAAAGTTTTCTGTCATTTAAAACCGTCTGCCGAAAATTCGACAGACGGTTTTTTCATAAAGGTATAAAATTAGTCAAGAACCTTTTTAATTGCATTAAAAAGTTCATCGAAAGTTTCATAGGCGGGCAATTCAGGGTTATCTGCTTTAATCTTTTCTGTACTTCTGAAAAGGAAACCTGCTTTGCTTGCTTTAATCATGCCAAGGTCGTTGTAACTGTCACCGCTGGCGATAGTATCATAACCAATGGATTGAAGAGCCTTAACCGTTGTAAACTTGGAATTTTCGATACGCATTTTAAAGCCTGTAATTTCGCCGCTTTCCGCAACTTCAAGGGAATTACAGAAAATTGTGGGCCAACCGAGTTTTTGCATGAGCGGTTTTGCAAACTGTGTGAAAGTATCGCTGATGATGATAACCTGTGTAAGGGAGCGGAGTTCGTCCAAAAATTCTTTGGCACCGGGCAGAGGGTCAATTTTGGCGATTGTTTCCTGAATTTCTTTCAAACCGAGATTGTGTTCTTTGAGAATGCCCAAACGCCATTTCATAAGCTTATCATAATCCGGTTCGTCACGAGTAGTTCTTTTAAGTTCCGGAATACCGCTCGCCTCAGAAAAAGCAATCCAAATTTCGGGAACAAGTACACCTTCAAGGTCCAAACAAACTATATTCATAATAATATCCTTCTTTCTTTTGGGTAATAATAGAATATCGGCACAAAAAATTATAGCATAGTTTTGTAGTATTGACAACATATCAAAGGAAGAATTTTAAATAAAGTTGCTGTAAAGATACTTTGAATTAGAACTTTAAAATAAGAAAAGGACGGTTTTATAAAAGGCATTGAAATAAATTCATAAAAATATCATACTGTTTTCATAATTTTTCCATAAAAATTCATTTACTATAAATGAATTTCGTGTTATAATAATTTATATTAAATTATAAAGAATAGGGAGGTTCTGTTAAGTAATCAAATATATTGACGAATATGTTTGAATATGTCAAAATATATATAAAAAATACAGGAGGATAAAGATATTGCTGACGAGCTACAAGACAGAAATAAATCCGACATCTGAGCAAAAGCAGATAATCAATCGTACTATTGGGGTATGCAGATTTGTTTATAATTTTTATCTTGCACACAACAAAAAAATATATGATACGGAAAATCGTTTTGTATCAGGTATGGAATTTTCAAAGTGGCTGAATAATGAGTTTATCCCTGATAATCAAGAATATGGGTGGATAAAAGATGTCAGCAGTAAATCTGTTAAGCAAAGTATTATGAATGCTGAAAAGGCTTTTAAGAATTTTTTTAAAGGCAAATCATGCTTTCCTAAATTCAAGAAAAAGTTCAAATCAGATGTTAAGATGTATTTCGTAAAAACAGATTCAAAAACCATAATTCCCTGTGAACGCCACAGAATTAAAATTCCTACTCTTGGTTGGGTGCGGCTTAAAGAAAAAGGTTATATACC
>JBJEQG010000158.1:0-8269 GCA_051881635.1 Acutalibacteraceae bacterium | reverse complement strand
CAATCAGTGCAACAAGCATTACAAAGGGTCAGTCCGTAACAATGACAGGTAAAGCAAGCGGCGGTACAAGCCCGTATCAGTATGCTATGGTTGTTAAGCACAGCACAGCCGATACTTGGACAACTTTGAAGGCTTACAACACAACAGCAACAAAAACATGGACACCTTCAAAAACAGGTACTTATGCTGTACAAATTAAAGTTAAGGACTCAAAGAGTACAGTAGTTACAAAGTCCTTTACTTTGACTGTTAAAGCTGCCTCAACTGCTTTGACCAACAGCTCAACAATCAGTGCAACAAGCATTACAAAGGGTCAGTCCGTAACAATGACAGGTAAAGCAAGCGGTGGCACAAGTCCGTATCAATATGCTATGGTTGTAAAACACAGCACAGCATCTACATGGACAACCTTGAAGGCTTACAACACAACAGCTACAAAGACATGGACACCTGCAAGTACAGGTACTTATACTGTACAAATTAAAGTTAAAGACGCAAAAGATACAGTAGTTACAAAGTCCTTTACTTTGACAGTTAAAGCTGCCTCAACTGCTTTGACCAACAGCTCAACAATCAGTGCAACAAGCATTACAAAGGGTCAGTCCGTAACAATGACAGGTAAAGCCAGCGGCGGCACAAGCCCGTATCAGTATGCTATGGTTGTAAAGCACAGCACAGCCGACAGTTGGACACTGCTCAAAGATTACAACACAACAGCTACAAAGACATGGACACCTGCAAAGACAGGCACTTACACTGTACAAATCAAAGTTAAAGATGCAAGCGGCACAGTCGTTGTAAAATCCTTTACTTTGACAGTTAATGCTTAAACACAGGATATGGTAAGTGTCATTAAGTTTTAACCTTTTATGATTACCGAAAGGTAATTCATATGGTATAATTTAGGTATAGGTATGGATATGGTTATGTGATTCCAATCCATACCTTTACTTATAATAAAAATAAAACCAGAATGGAGGACAAAAATGAAATTTTCAAGCAAGCATGGTTTTGGTGTCAGAGCTTCATCTATAATTCTCTCAGCATTGATTGTAGGTACAAGCTTTGCCGGTATTGGTACGGTTCTTGTTGAGAATGGTACAGTTGAAACAAAAGCCGCTACGGTCGATTACGGTTTGGCAGACAACAGTCAGGACGGTGTTATTCTGCACTGTTGGAACTGGTCCTACAACAATATCAAAAAGTATATGAAAGATATTGCGGCGGCAGGTTATACCTCAATCCAAACTTCCCCCGTAACACAACCGAAAGACTATTATTGGGAGGGTGTTGCCTACGGTAATGTTGGTATTCCGGACGGTACAGGCGATGCCGACCACGGTAACTGGTGGAAAGTTTATCAGCCCGTTACAATGTCAATATGCGATAACGGTTACACATGGTTCGGTACAAAAGAGGAATTTAAGGCAATGTGTGACGAAGCGGAAAAGTATGGTGTTCGTGTTATCGTTGATATTGTTGCCAACCACATGGGCAACATTCAAGGTTGGAAAATCGGCGATGTAGAAACCGTTATGGGCGATATTTCACCCCAAGTCGGCGAATTCTGGGAACCCGCCATGCTGACGGATTCAAGCTATTGGCACATCAGTGATTCATGGGTACACAGCAGTGACGGGCGTTATGATGTTACACAGGGTAACATGGGAATGCCCGACCTGAACACGGGCGACTCGAAAGTTCAGCAAATGGTTTTGAATTTGCTTAAAGAATGTATCGACTGCGGTGCAGACGGTTTCCGTTTTGATGCTGCAAAGCATATTGAAACACCTGCTGATGACCCTGCTTTTGCGAGTAGTTTTTGGGATGTTGTTTTGGACGGTGCAAGAGATTACTATAAGAAAGTCAACGGCTATGACGGAATCTTTTTCTATGGCGAAATTTTGAACCGTATTGACGATGCAAACGCTGAAGCTTATTACCGCAGCGTGATGTCCCTTACAGATAACTCTACAAGTGACAATATGCGTAACAGTGCTATTTATGGTAATGCCAGCGGTTTGGCGGTTTCAGGTTACTGCGGTTATATTGCCGGTGAAGCAAACAGGGCTGTATTGTGGGCAGAATCCCATGATACTTATATGGGCGGTGGTTCTTCATACGATGCTAACGATGATACCATTAACCAAACATGGGCGATTGTCGGTGCAAGAAAAGACGCAACAGCGTTGTATTTTGCAAGACCGTATTATTCCAAAGATATTTTGGCAAATGATACAAATAAGGCTCGACAAGACGATGCAACAATTTTGAAGAATGTCGATTATACACAAATGGGTGATGTCGGCAGTTTAACATGGGCGTCACCGTCCGTTGTTGCTGTAAACCGTTTCCATAACTTCTTTGTTGGACAGAGCGAAAAGCTCGGCAATTCAGGCAGTGTTGCCTATATTGTCAGAGGCAATACGGGTATTGTTCTTTCTAAATTGGACGGTCCCGGTGATGTTTCCATAAGCGTTGGCATGAAGGACGGCACTTATAAGGATCAGGTTTCAGGTAATACATTTACCGTTTCCGGCGGTGTTATTTCTGGTACAATCGGCAGTTCTGACGGTATCGCTGTTGTTTATAATCCGACAGTGGATTATGGTCCTGTTAATCCCGAACAACCAACCGTTTTGAAGATTTCCGCAAGTACACCAAATGACGCTACAACTTTCACGGAAGATACTATTGATGTTACAATGACGGTTGAGAATGCCGTATCGGCAACTTATACAACCACAGAAGGTGATTCAGGTTCTTTCACAGGCAGCAAGACAATTACAGTTGGTTCAACTATCGCAGGTGCTGAAACTGTTTCAGTTACGATTACGGCAACAGCGGCTGACGGCACAACAAAATCAAAAACTTACACTTATACCAAAAAAGGTGCAAGAACAGGTTATCCGACATTAAACGGCGGTGGTGTTGTTTTTGATAATGCTAATTATCATTGGTCAAAAGTATATGCCTATGTTTATGATGCTAATAAGCAAAATAACGCTGCATGGCCGGGTGTAAAAATGACAGAGGTTGACGGTGACTTCTTCACATACGAATTCCCGTCCACGCTTTCCGGTACGGTTTATGTTATTTTCAACGATGGCTCAGGCACACAATTTCCAACTGGAGAAGGCTTGGAAATGCTGACAACAGACAAGAAGCTGTTTGTAGACGGTGCTTTAACGGATTTACCACAAGGTGGAGATACGGATATTTCAGTAACACTTTCCGCATCAGCTATTTCTATAAATGTGGGAGAAAGCACGACTTTGACCGCAAAGGCATCAGATGCAACAGGTTCTGTAAGCTATCAGTTTGCTTTGTCTGACGGCACAGTTTTGCAGAATTACAGTTCTTCCTCCTCTTATACATGGACTCCGACCAAGGCAGGAACTTATAAAGTTGTTGTTACGGCAAAAGATGCAGCAACTTCCAAAACCGCAACTTCCAGTGTTACAATTACAGTTAAGTCTGTAACAACCGCTTTGACAAACAATTCCACAATCAGTGCAACAAGCATTACAAAGGGTAAATCTATAACATTGACAGGTAATGCAAGCGGCGGCACAAGTCCGTATCAGTACGCTATGGTTGCAAAACACAGCACAGCGTCCTCTTATACAGTCTTGAAGAATTACGACACAACGACAACCAAAACATGGACACCGTCCAAGACAGGTACATACTATGTACAAGTCAAGGTTAAGGATTCAAATGGCACAGTTGTTGCAAAATCCTTTACATTGAAGGTTCAGGCTGCAACAACCGCTTTGACAAACAATTCCACAATCAGTGCAACAAGCATTACAAAGGGTAAGTCCGTAACAATGACAGGTAAGGCAAGTGGCGGCACAAGTCCGTATCAGTACGCTATGGTTGTAAGACACAGCACAGCCAGCAGTTGGACAACCTTAAAAGGTTACAACACAACAGCAACAAAGACATGGACACCCGCAAAGACAGGTACTTATACAGTACAAATCAAGGTTAAGGACGCAAAGGGTACAGTCGTTACAAAATCCTTTACTTTAACAGTTAAGGACGCTGCTCTGACAAACAGCTCAACAATCAGTGCGACAAGCATTACAAAGGGCAGCTCTGTAACCATGACAGGTAAAGCAAGCGGTGGCACAAGTCCGTATCAGTATGCTATGGTTGTAAGACACAGCACAGCAAGCAGTTGGACAACCTTAAAAGGTTATAACACAACAGCGACAAAGACATGGACACCCGCAAAAACAGGTACTTATACAGTACAAATTAAAGTTAAGGACGCCAGCGGTACAGCGGTTACAAAAACCTTTACTTTGACAGTAAAATAACAGAAATTTAGAGTATAGGTATGGGGGCGATTGTATCAAAACCATACCTTACTTTATATCAATCGTTATGGTAAGCCTATAATATTAAAAAATAAGGAGGAAAACAATGCTTAATTTGAGAAACAGTATGAAAAGAGCAACAGCGTTATTGCTGTCCTCTTTGATGACAGTATCAGCTTTTTCAATTATTACAAGCCTAAATGTCGGTGCGGTGTCATATTCCGAAATGTCAGCACTGGACCAATACGCTTATAGCGGAAACGATTTAGGTGCAACCTATACCAAAAGTTCAACAACATTTAAGGTTTGGGCACCGACGGCAACAAAGGTACAGGTTAAATTCTATGCAACAGGTAGTGACAGTGAATCGGGTGCAGCGGTTCTTGGTACATACGATATGACAAAGCAAAGTCAGGGTGTATGGTCTTATACGGCAACGGGCGATTATGCCGGTGTTTACTATACATATATCGTAACAACAAGCAGTGGTACACATGAAACAGTGGATATTTATGCCCGTTCCACAGGCGTCAACGGTTTGCGTGGCATGGTTGTTGACCTTGACAGCACAGACCCTGACGGTTGGGAAAATGACCGCCGTGTATCGTGTGACAATCAAACTGATGCAGTTATTTGGGAAGCTCATGTTCGTGACTTTTCTATTGCCTCTAATTCAGGTATTTCCGAACAAAATAAAGGCAAATTCCTTGCCTTTACCGAAACAGGTACAACCGTTAACAATGACGGACAGCACCCGACAGGCATAGACTATTTGGAAGACCTCGGTATTACGCATATTCATTTACTGCCCGTTTTTGACTATGGCAGCGTTGATGAAACAAGACTTAACACAGACCAATTTAACTGGGGCTATGACCCGTTGAACTATAATGTTCCTGAGGGTTCTTATTCAACAAACCCCTATGACGGTAATGTGCGTGTTAACGAGTTTAAGCAAATGGTTCAATCCCTGCACGAAAAAAATATCGGTGTGGTTATGGATGTTGTTTATAACCATACTTATGCCGGTTCTACGGGTAAAAACGATTGGTTTGATTATACCGTTCCGGGTTATTATTACCGCCAAACCTCCACAGGTGCTTTGGCAAACGGCTCAGGCTGTGGCAATGAAACAGCAAGTGACCGTGCAATGTTCCAAAAATATATGGTTGACTCCGTTGTTTATTGGGCAACGGAATATCATATTGACGGATTCCGCTTTGACCTTATGGGACTTCATGATGTTGATACCATGAACAAAATCAGAGCGGCATTGGACGAAATCGACCCTGATATTTTGGTTTATGGTGAACCATGGAATGCGGGCAGTACAGCCTCCTCCAAAGCAACCGCCGTACAGTCCAATATGTCACTGGTTTCCGAAGAAGTTTCCGCTTTTAACGATAAAGTTCGTGACGCAATTAAAGGCAGTTGTTTTAACGGTGCGTCACAAGGTTTTATTCAGGGAGCAAGCGGTTATGAAACGGCTTTAAAGTCGGGTATTCAAGCAAATTCAACCTCAATGGCGGGAACAAACCAGTGGTCAAAACAGCCCTCACAGACTGTGACCTATACTTCGGCTCATGATAACTTTACACTCTATGATAAACTGATTAAGTCCGTAAAGGGCGGTTCGGGCTATGGCAACCGTTATGATGACCTTGTAGCTATGAATAAAATGGCGGGCGGAATTATTCTGACTTCACAGGGTATGGCGTTCTTCCAGGCCGGTGAGGAATTTGCCAGAACAAAATACGGCGATGACAACAGCTATTCCTCATCAACATCTGTCAATCAACTGGATTGGAACCGCACGATTGAATATGCCGATATTGTATCGTATTACAAGGGTTTAATAGAAATCAGAAAGGCTTATTCTCCATTCTGTGACCCGACAAATACAAGCAACGGCACAATGTATTTTTCATGGGGAAGTAGTTGTCCTGCCAATGTTGTCGCTTATACGATGTATAACAAGCTGAACAGCAGTGAATGGAATTTTGTCGCTGTCATTCATAATGCCAATTCCACTTCCCAGACCGTAACACTCCAAACTTATGATGGTGTAACATTGCCGTCACAATGGGTTATCGTAGCAGACGGTACAAATGCAGGTACGGTTTCTTTGGGAACAACAGGCAGTACAGTGACTGTTCCTGCCCGTTCAACAATGGTTCTTGTAGACAAAACGAGCTTTGACAGTGTTGTTTTGACAAAGAAAGGTTCAGTTACGGTTAATCATGTCATTCAATCCACAGGCGAAACCTACAAAACCGAAACAATCAGCGGTGAAATCGGTACAAGCTATACAACCGCTCCGTTGACAGCTTTAACAAACAACGGCTATAAAGTTTCTACTATCAGTGGTTCAACTTCGGGTACATATTCCGAAACCGCTCAAACCGTAACTTACTACTATACACTCGATACGGAAAATTACGGTACGGTTGTTGTCAAATATGTTGATGCCTCAACCTTGCAAGAAATTGCCACTTCTGATACTTATTCAGGGCGTATCGGTACAGCCTATTCTTATGAGCCGAAAAGCATTAAAAACTATGAAGTGGATTTGACACAAACAGACAACGCTTCGGGAACATTCGCAAAAGGTACAACAACCGTTATTTTCAAGTATAACTATGTTGAGCCGAGCGGATTGACAATTCACTATTACAACAGTAATAGCTGGTCAACCGTTTATATGTATGTTTATACAGAGAGCGGTTCAAATGTGACAATTTATGCAGGAGCATGGCCGGGAACACAAATGACAAATGATGGTGACGGTTGGTACAGCGGTTATATTGATGAAGTTGAGTCGGCGTTGTTTATTGCAAATAATGCACAAGGTTCGCAAGACCCCAGCGTTGTCAACAGTACAGGTTATGCGGTCAGCGGTGAATCATGGGTTAAAAACGGAAAAGTTTATCCGACAGGTAAGGTCAGTGTTGTTTATAAAGATACACAGGGTAATATCCTTGCAACGGAAACCTTAACAGGTATGGCAGACGGTAGCAACAGCTATACCACAACAGAAAAATCCTTTGAAGGCTATGCACTTAAAACAACACCGTCCAATGCAACAGGTGTTTATACGGAAGGAACAACTACTGTTACTTATGTTTATGAAAGCATGACGGTAGCATTATTTAATCAGATAACTATCAGCAATGACATAATATTTGAAGGCGAAACGGTTACATTTACAAATCGTGCAAGCGGCGGAACAATGCCTTATCAATTCAAAATTGAGGCAAAACTCGACACAGAGTCTGTATATACGACAATACAGGACTACACCACAAACACAACAACAAAATGGACCCCAGCCCAAGCAGGCAAATATGATATACAAGCCAGTGTTAAGGACGCATCAGGTGTTGTTGCGAAAAAATATATGTCATTAACTGTTGCTGATATTGCTCTACCATTGGAAAATATTTCAACACTCAGTGCAACAACCATTACAAAGGGCAATTCCATAACATTGACAGGTAAGGCGAGAAACGGTGCAAGTCCGTATCAGTACGCTATGGTTGCAAAACACAGCACAGCATCTTCTTACACAGTTTTGAAAAATTACGACACAACAGACACGAAGATATGGACACCGTCCAAGACAGGCACTTATTCTGTTATTATCAAGGTTAAAGATTGTACAGATTTAGTTGTTTCAAAATCCTTTACGGTTACGGTTAAGGCATCAACAACGGCTTTGACAAATAATTCAACAATAAGTGCAACAAGCATTGCAAAAGGTCAATCTGTAACCATGACAGGTAAAGCGAGCGGTGGCACAAGTCCATATCAATACGCTATGGTTGTTAAACACAGCACAGCCGACAGCTGGACAACCTTAAAAGGTTACAATACAACGGCAACAAAGACATGGACACCGGCAAAAACAGGCACTTATACAGTACAAATTAAAGTTAAAGACG
>JBJEQG010000157.1:1754-8389 GCA_051881635.1 Acutalibacteraceae bacterium | reverse complement strand
TTTTAAATTCTTGACTAATGACGGATTTGGCACTATAATTTATAAGTAAAGTTTTGTACGGTTGTATAACCATACAATCTATATTTGAAGAAAATTAAGGAGAAAGCGATTATGAAAAACTACAAGATTGTTTTACTCAAAGGCGACGGTATCGGCCCCGAAATTGTCAACGAGGCTGTCAAGGTTTTGGATAAAGTTTCCGAAAAATTCGGTTTCGGTGTGGAATATGAGGAAGCTCTTTTGGGTGGCTGTGCGATTGATGCCACAGGTGTTCCGCTGCCGCAAGAAACCATAGATAAGTGTAAAGCGGCTGACTCTGTTTTATTGGGTGCGGTCGGTGGTCCGAAGTGGGATAAGCAACCTGGAAATTTGCGTCCCGAAGCCGGTTTGCTCGGTATTCGAGGTGCATTGGGTTTGTTTGCCAACTTGCGTCCTGCCCGCATTTTTGAGCCGCTGAAATCCGCCTCTCCGCTGCGTGCCGATATTATCGGTGATGCAATGGATATTATGATTGTGCGTGAGTTGACGGGCGGTATTTACTTTGGTGAGAGAGGTCGCTGTGACGATAATGGTATAGCTGCCGCTTATGATACGGAAAAATATAATGTGGCTGAGGTTGAGCGTATTGCCCGAGTGGCTTTTGATATGGCAATGAAGCGTTCCAAGCGTCTTTGCAGCGTTGATAAAGCCAATGTTTTGGAGTCGTCACGCCTTTGGAGAGAAACCGTAACTCGTGTTTCAGCCGAATATCCTGAGGTTGAGCTGACCTATATGTATGTTGACAACTGTGCAATGCAGCTTGTACGCAATCCGAAACAGTTTGATGTTATCGTAACATCAAACATTTTCGGTGACATTTTGTCCGATGAAGCGTCTATGATTAGCGGTTCAATCGGTATGTTGGCATCGGCAAGTTTGAGCGGTTCAAAGAGCGGTTTGTATGAGCCGATTCATGGTTCTGCTCCTGATATTGCGGGACAGAATATTGCAAATCCTCTGGCAACCATTCTTTCTGTGTCTATGATGCTGAAATATTCTTTGGACGAACCGGAAGCTGCTGAGGCTATCGAGAATGCAGTTGCCGAAGTTTTGAAAACAACAAGAACACCTGACATATACGCTGAGGGAACAACAAAGGTATCCTGTACGGAAATGGGCGATGCCGTTTGTGCTAAAATTTAAAAATAGGCGAAATCCCCAAAATAACCGCCCGAAATTTTCAAAAATATTTTGGACTGTCCGATAAATATGGATTGAAAAAAAGGGCATTTTGTTATATAATTGAAGTATATTTTGCTTTGTGCCTGATATTAAGGGAATCGGGCATGGAGCTGCAAAAATAAAAGTGGAGGGATTAAGTCATGGAGTTGGCACTCAACCTTTTTCTTGCGGGCTTTGTTATTGTCTTTGCCGTATTGGTTGTACTGATTTTTATTGTTAAGATTTACAGTACGATTGTACAGAGCGTAACCGGAGCTGCAAAGAAGAAGAAAGAGAAAAAAGAGGCTGCTAAGGTAACAGTACAAAATGTAACTGAAACACCGACTTTGACGGAAACCGATACCGCCGAAGATGAGGACGGTATTTCGGGCGAGGTTGTGGCAGCAATTGCGGCGGCAGTCGATTATATCTACGGTGAAAAACCGCATAAGATTAAGTCTGTTAAGCGTACAAAATCGGCACGCTCAGCTTGGGCGGCTGCCGGTTTGCGTGAGAACACAAGACCTTTCTGATAGACACTTTATCAGAAAATCAACAGTTAAAAATATCAGAAAGGATTGAAATGAATGGAGATTTTTACACAATTAGGTAATACCATTATGGGTATATTAAACGCATCGGGTTTTACTTCCTTAACATGGGAAAACTATGTTATGATGCTGATTGCCTTTGTACTTATGTATTTGGCAATCAAAAAGCAATATGAACCGCTGTTGCTTTTGCCGATTGCTTTTGGTATGTTGTTGGTTAATATTTTCCCCGAAATTATGGGACACCCGTCAACAAGTATGATGACTTTGGAGCAGGTTCAGGCCGCAAAGTTAGACCCTGCCTCCTATACAACGACCATTTTGGACGGTACTACCTATTATAATGTTACACAAAACGGCGGTCTGTTTTATTATCTTTATCAGGGCGTTAAGCTTGGCATATATCCGCCGCTGATTTTCCTTGGTATCGGTGCAATGACAGACTTTGGTCCGCTGATTGCAAACCCGAAGAGCTTTATTCTCGGTGCAGCGGCTCAAATCGGTATTTTCTTAACCTTTATCGGTGCAACAATTTTGGGATTTGCTCCTAATGAGGCAGGTTCAATCGCTATTATCGGTGGTGCGGACGGTCCGACAGCAATTTTCGTAACATCAAAATTGGCTCCCGATTTGCTCGGTCCGATTGCGGTTGCCGCTTATTCATATATGGCGTTGGTTCCGATTATCCAACCACCGATTATGAAACTTTTGACAACAAAGAAAGAGCGTTCCATTGTTATGGGTCAGCTCCGTCCCGTATCAAAGCTTGAAAAGATTTTGTTCCCATTGGTAGTTGTTGTTATTGTTGCTATTCTTCTTCCTGATGCAGCTCCGTTGGTTGGTATGCTTATGTTGGGCAACCTCTTTAAAGAAAGCGGTGTTGTTGACAGAATTTGTAAGACTGCACAAAATGAACTGATGAATATTGTTACAATTTTTCTCGGTGTTACAGTCGGTGCGACAGCAACAGGTCAGGTATTCCTGAGTGCAAAGACTTTGGGCATTATCGCTCTCGGTTTGTTTGCTTTCTGTTTGGCAACAGCTTGTGGTATATTGTTCGGTAAAGTTATGTGCTGGGCAACAAAGGGCAAGATTAACCCGTTGATTGGTTCGGCGGGGGTATCTGCCGTACCAATGGCGGCTCGTATTGCACAGAAAGTTGGTCAGGAGGAAAATCCCTCCAACTTCCTGCTTATGCACGCTATGGGACCGAATGTTGCCGGTGTTATCGGTTCAGCCGTTGCCGCAGGTGTATTGATTAGCGTTATAGGCGGTTAAGTTTTATTCTGAAAGGCTTTTCGTATATGGATTTACTATCCATACGGAAAGTCTTTTGTTTTCAAAAAATTCATTATTCACATAAAAATGGAAAAACGGCATATAGACTTATTTTTCCTGTATGTTACAATAAGAAATAGTAAAGTTCTAAATGACTGAGAAAGGAATAGTGCAATTATGAAGAAGATGAAAAAGACTCTTGTCGTACTTGCTGCCGTCGTAGCTGCTCTTACTATGACAACAACGGCTTTTGCTGCCGATTTGGGTGATTCTGACAGCAGTAAAGGTGATCTTCCTGTTTCCACAGGCGATAACGGGATGACAACGGCTATGGTTCTCGGTGCAGTTGCTCTTGCATCTGCCAGTACAGTTGCCATTGTTGCTAAGTCCAAGAAGAAATCCAAATAATAGCATTACATAAATTGTAATTGTGTTTTTACAAGAAACTTCCCGTATGCAGATTTAAATACATACGGGAAGTTTTTTGATGTCTATTTGACAAAATAAAAAGTTTTTGGTCAAGTTTTGTTCGTATGCGATTGAAATTTTCGGTTAATTGAAAAAATAAAACCGTAAAATTTTATAAAAAAACAAATTATTTGTTAAAATTATTAGGAAATTAAACAAAAAAATTCTTTGTTAAAAGTGCTTAAATAAATTGGAAATTTATTGTCAAAATGTATTTTTTAATGGGAATATTGCACAATAAAATACCAAAGGGTTTTGATGTTATATACAAAAAAACGACGAAAATTCTTTCCTGAATATATATTTTTAATCACTAAATTTTAACAGGGGAAGTTTTGGTGTTCTTTACAAATTTTTTTATATATTATAAAATAATTACAGAAATAACGCATAGCAAAACAGGCAAGGATTTTGAGAAATGTTCAGAACATAAATCATATTTAGAAGGGGATTTATGTTTTGATTGGCAGTCAGCATGGACAAAATCTTGCAGTTATGTTTTGCCCGTTGATTTTATTAAAAATGGAGAGTGATTTATCAGTGGCTAACGAAAAAACAGTCAGCAGATACAATGTCCTGCAAAAAGCAACAGGCATTGTTCTTTCTGCTGCACTCCTCAGCTCGGGATTTATTGGTTTACTTCCGCAGCTGACAACATCGTCTTCTTTGGAAACTGAGGCAGCGTCAAATAATTACGGCTTGGTTGACAACATTCAGGACGGTGTTATCTTGCACTGTTTCTGCTGGAAGTATAATGACATCAAGGCTATGCTTCCCGAAATCGCAGAATCAGGCTTTACATCTATTCAGGTATCACCGCCACAGGCTACCGGCGGTACAGGTTCCTGGTGGTGGGTTTATCAGCCCCTTGGATTTTACATCGGCACAAATGCTCTCGGTACAAAAGATGATTTGAAATCTCTTTGTGAAGAAGCGGATAAGTACGGCATTAAGATTATCGCCGATATTGTTGCGAACCATTTGGCAGGTGACCACTCCAACATTCAGGACGATTTGAAAGACAGCCAATATTGGCATCCGGATATAGGTGCTTCGCAGGACGGCAACCGTTACCAGGTAACTCACGGCACAATCGGTATGCCCGACCTTAATACCGAACATTCTTATGTACAACAATGTGTTGCCAAATATGTTCAAGAACTGAAAAGCGTTGGTGTTGACGGTATCCGTTGGGACGCAGCAAAGCATATCGGTCTTCCGAGTGAAGGCGATAATTTCTGGCCGTCTGTTACCGCTGATTCCGATCTTTGGAATTACGGCGAAATTCTGAACAATCCCGGTGTTACGGACGAACCTCAGGCAACAAATATTCTTAAAGAATATACTAATTATATGAGTGTTACCGATAGTACATACGGAATGACACTTCGTAATGCATTTAACAGCGGTACAGCTCCGTCAGCATACGGTAATTTGTGTGCAAAAGGTCTTGCAAACAATAAGCTTGTATATTGGGGCGAAAGCCATGATACATGGTCTAACAATAAAGACTGGGGTTATTCAAATGATATGTCCCAAAATGTTATTGACCGTGCTTATGCCGTTGCGGCAAGCCGTAACGATGTAACAGCTCTTTATTTCTCCCGTCCGTCCAGTAAGATAAAAGATGATATTAAACTCGGTGAGAAAGGTAGCACACACTTCACAAGCAAAGAAGTAGCTGAGGTTAATAAGTTCCATAACGCAATGGTCGGTAAGGCAGACTATTACACAACTTCAAATAACTGTTCCGTAATTACCCGTAAGGACGGCGGTGCGGTTATCGTTGCAGGTAGCGGCAGCAACTTTGAAGTATCAGTTACCAACGCCGGCGGTTATTGCCCCGCAGGCACATACACAGACCCGATTTCGGGCAACACATGGACAGTAACTTCCAGCACAATCAGCGGTAAAATCGGTGATTCCGGTATTGCTGTTATCTATGATGCTGGTGCTGTTATTACAGGTGCAAAAGTTTCTGCAACTCCCGGCACTTCAACATTTACAGACAGTGTAAGCGTTACATTGAATGTATCTGGTGCTACAAGCGGTTCTTACACAACAAGTGAGGGTGCTTCCGGCACATTCACAAATGGTCAAAAGATCACACTCGGCAGCAGCACGGCTGTTGGCGGTAAAGTAACTTTGACTTTGACTGCAACAGGTGAGGACGGCAAAGCAGTTACAGAAACCTACACCTACACAAAGAAAGATCCCGCAGCGGTTACAACACTTTACTTCGACAATTCAAGCTATAATTGGAGCAGCGTTTACGCCTACATCTATACAGGTGACGGTACAACAGCTAAGGAAGCAGCCGCATGGCCTGGTACAGCAATGACAAAAGACAGTGCAACAGGTTATTACAAGCTTGAAGTTCCGAGTGGTTTCGAGAGTGGCAGAGTTATCTTTACTGAAAGTAAAGATGCCACAACAAACAGATATCCGGCAGACCAAAAACCCGGATTGGAAATCGGCGGTTCATCAAAAATTTTCTCTAAGGGCAATTCATGGGAAGATTATTCCGTAACACCGCCTGTAAGCGACCCGACCGTAACATCAAGCGTTGCTTCAGGTTCGTCTTTCTCCACAGAAACAACAAGCATTACCCTGACTTTGGCAAATGCCGTATCGGGTACTTATACTGTTGATGACGGTCCTGTAAAATCCTTTACAAGTTCCGCAAAGGTAACAATCGGTGAAGGTAAAATCGGTGACTCCACTGTTACAGTAAAAGCAACAGCCACAGGTTCAGACGGCACAACAAAGACCTATACATTTACTTACGAAAAGAAATATGTAAAGGTAACTTCAACAACAAGTGCAACAAACGCTGCGATTGCATCAGCAGTTGCTGCAAGCAGCTCATCACTCAGCAGCTATTACAGCACAAATGCAACTGGCAAAGGTGCAAACAAGACAATCACTGTTGACGGCAGTGTTTCCGATTGGGATAGCTCCATGCTTATTGCACAGGCTGCGGCAAACGATGACCCCCGTGTTTATCGTCCGAACTCAATGTATGAAATTCCGTACGATGCGTATGCACTTTATGGTGCTTGGGACGATACAAACCTTTATCTCATGATTGAGATGACAAATGTTCAAGATGTTGTTGCTCCTAACGATAACTATCCG
>JBJEQG010000157.1:0-1654 GCA_051881635.1 Acutalibacteraceae bacterium | reverse complement strand
GTTGAACTTGGTAACTCAACAACTTCCGGTATTGTTTATAAGTCCGGCAAGGGTATTTTAAGCACAAAGGTTATGGGTATCAACGGTGCTTACGGCGAAAACAACAACCGTGTACTCGGTGATATGTGTAATGAATCTGCTGATTGGGTAGACTTCAATACTAAGGGTCACAGCAGCTCAACAATGGACTATAACTATGAAATTTCCATTCCGCTTGCTCAGCTTGGCATTACAAAGAGCGATATTGAAAGCAACGGCGTTGGTGTTCTCTTTGTTCATAGTTCTGGTGCTTCCGGTATGGACTGCTTACCGTATGATATTACCATGAATGACAATGCTGACCTGGATGACGCAGCAGCTTCACAGGAAAATTGCAGCCGTGAAAAGAGCGATGAAGACAACATCACTACTTCTTTCGCAAGAATCGGTAACGGTTCAGGTCCAATTCCTCCCACACCAACTAAACTTCCGCTTCAAGTCAACTTTGGTGCAGACCGTTCCGCTCCTCAGGAGGCAGGTACTTCCCTCACATTGAAGGGTATCGGCTACGGCGGTTCTGAAAGCGGTTATAAGTATGAGTTCAGCATTGACGGCAATGTTGTACAGGCAAGCTCCTCCACAGCAACTTATACTTGGAAAGCAACAGCTGGTACACATACAATCTCCTGCACAATCACAGACTCCACAGGCAAAACAGCAACAAGCTCCAAGACTTATACAGTTGAAGGCGATATTGTTATTACCGAGTTGGTTAATAACTCCACAATCAGCTCCACTTCCATTACAAAGGGCGATTCCGTAACATTGACAGGTAAGGCAAGCGGCGGTACAACACCGTATCAGTATGAAATGCTTGCAAAACTCAGCACAGCATCTTCCTACACAACCGTTAAGTCTTACAATACAACAGCCACAAAGACATGGACACCGTCCAGTGTTGGTACTTATAATGTACAAATCAATGTTAAGGACGCTAACGGTACGGTAAAATCCAAGAACTTTACATTGACAGTTAATGCACAGACAACCGCTTTGACAAACAGCTCGACAATCAGTGCAACAAGCATTACAAAGGGTCAGTCCGTAACATTGACAGGTAAAGCAAGCGGCGGTACAACACCGTATCAGTACGCTATGGTTGCAAAACATAGCACAGCAACCTCCTACACAGTCTTGAAGGATTATAGCACAACAGCCACAAAGACATGGACACCGTCCAAAACAGGTACTTACAGCGTTGTTATCAAGGTTAAAGACGCAAGCGGTACAGTTGTTTCCAAGTCCTTTACAGTTACCGTTAAAGCGGCAACAACGCCTTTGGTTAATAACTCTGAGTATAGCACAGTTTCCCTGACTTATGGTGAGTCCCTGACGATGACCGGTAAAGCAAGTGGTGGTACAGCACCGTATCAGTACGCTATGGTTGCAAAACACAGCACAGCGTCCACATGGACAACTTTAAGAGGTTACAGCACAACAGCCACACATACATGGAAACCGGCAAAGACAGGTACTTATACAGTACAGATTAAGGTTAAAGATGCAAATGGCACAGTTGTTACAAAGAGCATGGATATTACGGTTAAGGCTGCCACAGCCGCTTTGACCAACAGCTCAACAATCAGTGCAACAAGCATTACAAAGGGTCAGTCCG
>JBJEQG010000156.1:0-8444 GCA_051881635.1 Acutalibacteraceae bacterium | reverse complement strand
AATTTCGGTATTTTCGGACAAACAATGATAGGCGTTTTTGTTAAGAGCATCTTGTATTTCGCAAATACTTTCCTCGTATTTTTCAGTACTGAATTTTTTATGGCAATCCTTAATTTTGGTATCATAGGTTTTCAGCTTTTTAACAAAGGTATCATCTTCCGTTTCCCGACACTTTGCCCTCAAAGTATCAAACAAAGCGGTTATATCTGCAACAATATGTTCGGCTTGTTCTTCGGGTGTTCCAAAATAAACTTTGTTTTCGGTGGATTTCCATATATCCCCTTCCTGTTTAAGTGTCACTTTATAAAGTTTTAACTTTGCTTTTTGATAATCTTTAATTCCTACTTTTTCCCAAAAGGGATTATGATACCCGTCTGCAAAAAGTTCCACAGGTGCTGTTATAATATGCTTTATAATCTTTTTATTGATTTCCTGTTCTGCTGTACTTGTGCGTGAAACCCATGACATATAAGCGTCAACAATATTGGCTATAATGACGATTTCATTTGTACAATCCAAATATAAATCTACTTGGAGCGGTTGGTCTGCCCAAACTTCGGGCAGTGCAGCCAGCATTGTTTCATCTATAACATTGTATTGTTCCCACGATTTTTTCATCATTTTTACCTTCAAATTTCAGAAACATTATATTTCCTTAATATACTTTCCGATTGCCGAAAATCATTTTTTCATATTATAATTCATCAATCATGACAACAGTCTGTCTTGTTTTTAAAAGTTTTAACAAAACTGCTGTCAAATTTTATCCCTCATAATTTCTAATTAAGGAAATTACCTTGCCCAAAATTACGACTTCATCAACCAAAATCGGTTCAAATTCAGAATTATGCGGCTGTAAACGAAAATAACCGTCCTCTTTGAAATATTCTTTAACAGTCGCTTCTTCGTCCAATAATGCCACAACAATATCATGGTTTTGGGCGGTCGGTGTTCTTTCGCAAATAATAATATCACCGTCCATAATACCCGCATCTTTCATGCTTTCACCGCATACATGGAGAGCAAACAATTCCCGTCCCCTACTTTTGCTTTTTGGAAACGGAATATAGCCTTCTATGGTTTCAATCGCCAAAATCGGCAGTCCCGCAGTTACAGTCCCCAAAAGCGGTACGGCGGTTGTATCCTCTGTGCCTGTCAACCGTATGGAACGGTTTAGCCTGCTCCGCTCTATATATCCCTGTTCCTCTAAGGTTTTAAGATGAGCATGAACCGTTGAAGTTGACTTCAAACCTGTTGCCTGACAAATCTCACGCACACTTGGAGCGGAGGAACACCTCTTTAAATAATCAAGAATTTTTTGTTGGCTTACACTTAAATTTTTCATAGGCAAATTCTCCATACAAAAGCCTTTTTTGCGGGAAGTCCCGCCGACAATTTATATTCCTATTATAATAAAAGTATAGCATTAAGAATATTTAAAATCAAACATTTATTATGGGAACATACAAAAAATCGTCCGAAGTTTTTTCTGTCGGACGATTTTTTATATAGGCACAATTATTACTTTTTATTTCCCACTTTGAGAAGACTTAATTTTCCATATGGCTTATAATTGGATTTTGCCCATAACGCCATAGCGGCTTTATTGCCGACATGGGCATACAAAATCGGGGATTTGCCTGATGATAAAATCTTATCGGATACATATGCCAAAACTTTGTATGCATACCCTTGATTTCTCAACTCTGATAAAGTCGCAATAGATTTTACACGCAAGTAAACGGCAGTCGGACTTCCGACTACGGCATTGGAAACAATCCTGCCATCTTTTATCAAAGCATAATGCTCCAAAGCAAAATATTCATTCAGCTTTCTGTCAAATTTTGTTGTCCATCTGAACTCCTCTGACAAAGAACGGTAAAAATCCGTCAAAAGCTGTCGGTCGCTTTCTTTGCTCATATCAAGTTTCACTATTTTTTCGTCTGCGGATAATTCCGCCTGTTTCGGTGCTGTATCCAAGCCGAAAATTTGGAGAGAATATTCGTCCCGAACTTCATAGTTCAACTCACCTGATGCCACAGCATAGAGGTCTGACATAGAGTCCGCAATTTCTTCTTTTATATAAATTTCCGGTTTATCAATTCCCTGTTTTTTCAAAAAACGGCAAATATCTATAATCTTTTTCGTTTCCTCACGAACTGCGGAAGAGGTCCAAATCCAAACCCTTTTACTATCTTTTTTTGCGGTGAAAAGCATGATAACATCTTTATGGTCTGAAAAAAGAGCATAGCCCTCGGCAATTCTTGCCGACTCAATCGCATGAAAAACAACTGCATCTGAAATATATTCTTGTTGAGAAAAAACCTTGTCGTTTCCGTCAATTTTATCAAACAATAATTCCATAATTCAATCCCTACTTTTCTTTTAATTCCTTATATCACAAAGCCCTTCCAAGCTTTAACTTTATTATAAAGCATTTTTTATTTGATTGCAACTATTCTTTCCACTTCAAATTATGCGAAATATATGAATTTATAAGATTGAAATGCACATAAATAATATAGTTTAATCATGTATAAATGATTATTCGTAACTGTACACAAAAACATTCTGCCATATTCGTGCAATATTTTGGCTGATTTTGATTGACTTTGACTGTTTTTGGCTATATAATAAAAATCAAAGAAAAGAGGTTATGATGATGTTGGTTGAAGAACGATTTAATGCTATCCTTAATTTAGTCAACAGCCGCCATGCCGTAACGGTTTCCGAGTTGACAACATTATTAAATATTTCCGAATCTACGGTTCGCAGGGATTTGACAACACTTGATGAAATGGGAAAACTAAAAAAAGTTCATGGTGGTGCGGTTTCAAATGATGAAGTCTTTATAACCGATGAACTTGATGTTTCAACCAAAACCCTGCAAAATGTTGAAAAAAAGGAGCAAATCGCTCAATATGCCGCAAGCCTCATTCATAGCAGTGATTTTGTTTTTATTGATGCCGGCACAACCACCGAAAAATTGATTGACCATATTGAAGAAACAAATGCGACCTTTGTTACAAACGGCATTGTTCATGCTAAAAAACTAATTCAAAAAGGCTGTAAAACCTATATTATCGGCGGAGAAATAAAACTTTCTACCGAAGCTATTGTCGGTACGGAAGCTGTCGCCAATCTCCGCAAATATAACTTTACAAAAAGCTTTATGGGAACAAACGGCATTTCTCTCGAAAACGGCTTTACTACTCCTGACATTGAGGAAGGTTTTGTAAAATCCGAGGCGATTTCCCGTTCCTATGTTTCCTTTGTTTTGGCAGACAGCTCAAAATTTGAGATTGTCAACTCCGTAACTTTTGCCGCCATTAACCATGCCTGTATTATTACAGACCGATTGCCCGACCCCAAATATAATGAAACAGCCATTATAAAGGAGGTTTTAAAATAAAATGGTCTACACCGTCACATTCAATCCTGCCATTGACTATATCGTTCATGTTCCCACACTCACTCTCGGCATGGTAAACCGCACAGAAAAAGATACGATTTACTATGGGGGTAAGGGAATCAATGTTTCCGTTATTCTGAATAATCTTGGCGTTAAAAATACAGCTTTGGGTTTTATTGCCGGATTTACGGGACATGAAATTGATATTGGTCTGAAAGCACAAGGTATTCCAACCGACTTTATAACACTTAAAGAGGGACTCACACGCATCAATGTAAAAATCCGTGCCGAAAAGGAAACGGAAATTAACGGTGTCGGACCAAATATTACCAATGAATCTTTGGAAGAACTGATGTCAAAAATCAGTCGTTTAAACAAAAACGATGTTCTTGTTTTGGCAGGCAGTATTCCAAACTCTCTCCCTACAAACATATATGAACGGATTTTAAGGATTGTTTCTCCTAACGGTGTTCAAACCGTTGTTGACGCCACAGGTGATTTGCTTGTCAATGTTTTGAAGTACAAGCCGTTTTTGGTTAAACCCAACCACTATGAACTTGGCGAAATTTTTAAAAAGGAATTGAATACCGATAACGCCATTATCGAATGTGCATACAAAATACAGGAAATGGGTGCAGTTAATGTTTTGGTTTCCATGGGAAAACATGGTGCCATGCTTTTGGACGAAAACGGAAAAATTCACCGTACAGGCGTCTTACAGGGAGAAGTTAAAGGAACAGTCGGTTCAGGGGACTCTATGGTTGCAGGATTTATCGCAGGCTATATGGAAACACATGATTATACTTATGCACTGAAACTCGGTACGGCAGCCGGCAATGCCACCGCTTTTTCGGACGGTCTGGCAGACGGCAAAACCATTCGGAAACTGCTGAAACAAATAAAGTAATATGAAAAGGAGGGATTTTCCATGCGTATCGTTGACCTGTTAAGCAAAAATGCAATCGAATTGAATGTTGCTGTATCTTCAAAAGCAGAAGCGATTGACAAACTTGTTTCTCTCCATAAAAAATGCGGCAGCATATCTGACACAAAAGCATACAAAGACGGTATTTTGGCGAGAGAAGCCGCAGGTACAACCGCTATTGGCGAAGGTATTGCTATTCCTCACGCAAAAAACAAAGCTGTTAAAAGACCCGCCTTGACCGCTATTACAGTTCCAAAGGGCGTTGATTATGACGCTATGGACGGCAAACCCTCTAATCTTATTTTCATGATTGCCGCCCCCGAAAACGGTGGCGACATTCATTTGGAAGTTCTCTCCCGTCTTATGGTTCTGCTTATGGACGAGAATTTCCGCAGTCAACTCCTTTCCGCCAAAAACAAAGATGAGTTTTTGAAAGCAATCAATAAAGCTGAAATTGAAAAATACCCCGAAGAAAATGTTACGGCAACTGAAAATACACCCACTTCCTCTGAGGTACAATACAAAGTTTTGGCGGTGACAGCCTGTCCAACGGGAATTGCCCATACCTATATGGCGGCGGAGGCTCTTGAAAAGGCTGGCAAGGAAATGGGTTACCCACTGAAAGCTGAAACCAACGGTTCAGGCGGTGCAAAAAATGTTTTGACTGCTGAGGAAATCGAAGCGGCAGACGGCATTATTATTGCGGCAGACAAAGCGGTTGAAATGGCTCGTTTTGACGGCAAAAAAGTTCTTCAAGTCAAGGTTGCTGACGGTATTCATAAACCAAATGAGTTAATTCAAAAAATCAAGGACGGCAATATTCCCCTTTACCACCATAGCGGCGGTTCTTACTCAAAAGAAACTGAAAAAGAAAACGAAGGAATTGGACGGCAACTTTATAAGCACTTGATGAATGGTGTTTCCCATATGCTCCCATTTGTCGTTGCAGGCGGTATATTTATCGCTCTTGCATTTTTGATTGATACAATCGCCGGTGTTCCGCAAAACAGCGATTTTGGTACGGCTACACCTTTGGCGGCATGGTTCAAAACAATCGGAAATACATCATTCAACTTCATGGTTCCGATTTTGGCAGGCTTTATTGCCATGAGTATTGCTGACCGTCCCGGTCTTTTGGTTGGCTTTGCAGGCGGTTATCTCGCTGTACTCGGCTCAACTTTTGCCGCTCCCGGCGGAGATATTCCGTCCGGTTTTCTCGGCGGTTTGCTTGCGGGTTTTGCAGGCGGCTATCTTATGCTTTGCATAGAAAAACTTTGCGGCAAATTACCAAAATCCCTTGGAGGAATTAAACCTGTTTTGATTTATCCTCTTCTCGGTTTAGGTGGAATTGCCGTTATTATGTGTGCGGTCAACCCTTTTATGGGCATGATTAACACGGGCATGACAAACACTCTAAAATCAATGGCTGACTTTGGATTGATTATTCCGCTCTGTGCTTTGTTGGCAGCGATGATGGCGATTGATATGGGCGGACCGTTCAATAAGGCGGCATATGTATTCGGTACAGGTATGTTGACAAATGCCGCCATGCTTTCTTCCGCAGATGCCCAATCCGCTTATCTTGTTATGGCGGCTGTTATGATTGGCGGTATGGTACCGCCTTTGGCGATTGCTCTTTCAAATACTTTCTTCAAAAACAGATGGACACCCGAAGAACGAAAAAATGCAGCCGTAAACTATATTATGGGACTTTCATTTATAACCGAAGGTGCAATTCCTTATGCCGCCGCACACCCTTTGCAGGTTATTCCGTCATGTATTGTCGGCTCGGCAGTTGCAGGTGCTTTATCCGCATTTTTCAACTGTACACTTATGGCACCTCACGGCGGTATATTTGTTATTGCCGTTATCGGAAATTGGTATTTATATCTGGCGGCTTTGGTTATCGGTGCTTTGGTAGGTATGTTTATGCTTGCATTGCTAATGAAAAAACGGAAAGACTAATCTTTGATTTTAATTATAAAAAAATGCGGACAATTATTTATACCGTCCGCATAATATAAAAATTCAATTTTGAAAGGAAGTTTGCTTTATGTTATCCAAAAACTTTGTTATCTCCAACGCTGAGGGACTTCATATGCGTCCTGCCGGTATACTTGCCTCTGAAATGGGCAAAATGAACTGTAATGTCACTATCAAATCCAACAGCAATATCGTCAATGCCAAAAGCCTGATGAACATTATTGCTGCCTGTATTAAGTGCGGTTCAAAAATCGAGGTTATTTGCGACGGGGCAGACGAACAGGCTGCTATGGATAAGATTTCCGAGTTAATCGAATCTAACTTTGACGAATAACTCCCTATCATCAAAAAAAGAGGTGAACGGTTATGCTGAAAGGGATTGGTGCATCAAGCGGTATAAGCATTGGTAAAGCTGTTATTTTTGCTGAACATGAAATCACTTATACACCCGTTGCCGTCAACGATACGGAAAGCGAAATACAACGCTTCAAAAAAGCTATGGAGCAGTTTATCGAAAAGACAAAAGATTTGGCAGAAAAACTTGCCAAAAATGCAGGCGAAAAAGAGGCTCAAATTCTAAAAGGACATATTTTGATGATTCAAGACCCATTTATGTGTGGCGAAATTGAAAAACTTATTCAGGGAGGTACCTGTGCCGAATCCGCTGTGGAACAAATTTGCGATAAGTTCGCCCAAATTTTTTCTGCCGCTGATGATGAACTGACCAAGCAAAGGGCAACCGATGTTATCGACCTCAAAAAACGCCTTTTAAAAACGCTTTTGCACATTGAGGATACCAACCTCAGTACCTTACCCGCTGATACTATTCTCGTTGTGCATGACCTCACTCCTTCCATGACCGCAGGCATTGACAAAAACCATGTTATTGGCTTTTTGACTGAGGTTGGCGGTACAACCTCCCATTCCGCAATTTTGGCACGGGCTATGGAAATACCGGCAGTTTTAAGCATTGACAATATTACAAAATGTATAAAAAGCGGTGATACCGTTATTTTAGACGGTACAGCAGGTATAGCAATTATCAACGCCTCTGAGGAACAAATTTCCGAATATCGTCAAAAAAGGGAAATCGAATTTTCTGAACGCAAGGCACTGAAAAAATACATCGGACAAAAAACAGTGACAAAAGACGGAAAACAAGTTGAGCTTGTATGCAATATCGGCAATCCCCAAGATGTTGAGCAAGTTTTGGCGTTTGACGGCGAGGGTATCGGACTTTTCCGTACAGAATTTTTGTTTATGGACAGAACCTCTCCTCCAAGCGAAGAAGAACAGTTTGAGGCATACCGAAACACTGCCTTAAAGATGAAGGGTAAACCTGTAATTATTCGTACATTGGACATTGGCGGCGATAAAGCTGTTTCCTACCTGAACATGAAACACGAGGACAACCCGTTTTTGGGCTATCGTGCCGTTCGATATTGCTTAGGCAATCCCGACTTATATGCAGTACAACTGAGAGCATTACTTCGAGCGAGTGCATACGGTGATATTCGTATTATGATACCGTTAGTCAGCTGCCTGGACGAGCTGAAAGCTGTTAAGTCTAATATTCAAGAGATTAAGACACAGCTTGATAAGGAGAATATTTCCTATAACAAGGATATTCCTGTCGGTGTTATGATTGAAACACCTGCCGCCGTTTTGATTGCCAATCTTCTTGCAAAAGAGGCTGACTTTTTCAGCATTGGCACAAATGACCTGACACAATACACCATGGCGGTTGACCGTGGTAATGCTGATGTTGCCTATCTTTACTCGGCATTTAATCCCGCTGTTTTGCGTTCAATACGCTATATTATTACTTGTGCAAAAGATGAAAAAATTCCTGTTGGTATGTGCGGTGAAGCAGCTTCCGACAAGCGTTTAATTCCCCTGCTTCTTGCATTCGGCTTAGACGAATTTAGTGTAAGTGCCACAAGCGTACTCACTGTTCGCAAAACAATTTCTGAATGGTCATTAGCGGAAGCCCAAACTTATGCCGAAAAAATCATGTCCTGCACTTCACTTTCGGAAGTTCTTCAAGCCCTTAAATAGCAGAGTTTTTTCCAATCAAGGATACTCACCAATTTGGATTAAAAAAGAGGAAAACTGCCCAACAGC
>JBJEQG010000155.1:5597-8459 GCA_051881635.1 Acutalibacteraceae bacterium | reverse complement strand
TGAGGGACGGGAAGAACACCCCGAATGGCTGTCGCTTTTGGAACAGACGGATTATCTGATTGACGGTCCGTTTATTCTGGCACAAAAAAGTCTTATGCTGTCGTTTCGTGGTTCAAAAAATCAGCGGATTATTGATGTAAAGCAATCCGCCGTACAAAATCAAATCGTTCTTACGGATATATGACAAAAAAATTCGCCATAGACTAAACATCTATGGCGGATTTAATTTTGGATTATAATGTTGTTACGGTGATTTTAATGATTTTTACGGGTGTAAGCGGTTTGTCGCTGTCATCTCGCTCAACGGCGGCGATAGCGTCAACAACTTCCATGCCCTCGAAAACCTGTGCGAAAACGGAATGTCCCTTGCCAAAGTCATTCAGACCGCCGTCAAGATTGACATTACCGCCGTTTTCGATATAGAGCTGTTTGATTTCGTCATTGACTCTGTCCATATTCGGACAAATCATGCCGTAACGGGCAACAAAAGGTTTTAACTGCCCCATAGCGGCATATTGTTCCGCCATGCTTTTGAATTGCGGCCACAGTTTTTCAAAGTATTCCCAACCCGAAAAATTCTTTGCCTGATTGATAAAGAACTGACTGCCGTTTGTGTTTGGACCTGCATTTGCCATTGATACAGAACCACGAATATTGAAAAGCTTGTCGGAAAATTCGTCCTCAAAGGACTTTCCCCAAATGCTTTCGCCACCTGTACCGTTGCCGAGCGGGTCACCGCCCTGAATCATAAAATCAGGAATGACACGGTGGAAAGTGACATTGTCATAGTAACCGTTTTGTGCATGGGTGATGAAGTTCTGAACCGCTTTGGGTGCAGCCTCAGGAAAGAACCGCATTTTGATTGTTCCCATTGTGGTTTCCATAACGGCGATTGTATCACCGCTTTGCGGAGCGTCAAGCTGATAGCCGATACGGTTTTTTTCGTCATGACGAATGTTCTGCGGATTAACAAAGTTCTCGTACATAAAAATTCCCCCTTTAATTTCTGTAACACAGACTATTGTATATTAAAATGGTGAATATTGCAAGAAAATATTTTTCTTATTTTGAAGTTTCTGCCAAAATATGGCAATTTTTTCCTGCTATGGTATGTAAAATAAAAGCGTCCTCTAAAACGAGGGCGTTGGAATATCAAGACATCAGATTTCATATAGATGTGTTGGAAAGAAATAGGGGAGAAGCCCCACAGAAAGGAATGACATTAAAATGATAGGATATTATCCGGAGGGCAAGCTGATGAACAGGGCGGAAAATCTTGCCGCTTTTCAATCGGTTTCCACAATTACGGAGGCGTATCATGACGGCCGTATTCTTGAAGCGAGAGCCGTAGTTTGTGACGCATCACATAATTTGATTGTCGATATGGGCGTTATGAAAGGCATTATCTATCGTGAAGAAGGGGCTGTCGGTATTCGTGAGGGCAAAGTGCGGGATATAGCGGTAATTTCGAGAGTGAACCGTCCCGTATGTTTTGTGATTACGGATATTCGCAAGAATGAACAGGGCAAGCCCGTTGCGGTGCTGTCACGGCGGCTGGCACAGGAAAGGTGCATGAATGAGTATGTTTCCACGCTTATACCCGGCGATGTTATTGACGCAAAAATAACGCATTTGGACTCGTTTGGTGCTTTTGCCGATATTGGCTGTGGTATTGTGTCCCTTTTGCCGATTGACTCCATATCCGTATCACGGATTGCTCACCCGAGAGAGCGTTTTTATGTTGGTATGGAAATCAAGGCGGTTGTCAAGACCATAGAAAACGGACGGATTAGTCTTTCTCACAAAGAGCTTTTGGGAACATGGGAAGAAAATGCCGCCAAGTTTGAAGTCGGGGAAACCGTTGCGGGGATTATTCGTTCAGTTGAGGATTACGGTGCTTTTGTCGAGTTAGCCCCAAATTTAGCAGGTTTGGCGGAAATGCGTGAGGACATTCGTCCCGGACAACAGGCGAGTGTCTACATAAAAAACATTATTCCAAACCGCATGAAAATCAAGCTGATTATCATTGACACTTTTGATTACGACTATCGTCCGCAAGTCCCCGAATATTATTATTTTGGCGACCACATGGACGATTTCCACTATTCGCCCCAAAGTTCAGACAAGGTCATTGAAACCCATTTCTGATGTTGGTGGCGTTGCCCCCAAGCCCCGTCTTTTTGGGGAACAAGAAATTGTACTAACGAGAACAGCCGTTCTTCAAATCATAGAAGAACGGCTGTTTTTTCATTAAGCATTTTCCATAATATAATCCAACCACAAATAATAGGCACTCGGGGAGAGGTGAATACCGTCACCGCCCGAATATTTATCCGCCATGTTGCCGTTGCTGTCTTTGTATATGGACGCTATATCCAAATAGCCGACACCTTTTTCAGCGGCAAGGTTTTGGAGCAGTATATTATATTCCTCAATACGGGCATTGTTAATGCCGTTTTGATTTTTTTTGTCAACCGAAGCGGTTACAGGTGTAATAGATTGTATGTAAATCTGTGTTTCGGGCATAGCTGTGCGGATTTCATCAATGACTTCACCGTAGTTTTTAATAAAGCTGTCACTGTTGCTCCAACCCAACTCATTTGTACCGAACATCAAAAAGACTTTTTTGTATTTATGGGTACAGATTTCCTCAACGGCGGTATTTTCACTGCCTGACATCGGACTGTGCAAAGCACCGTAAGCACTCATGCCGATACTCCAATAATAATCGGCACTTGGTTCTATTTTGTAAACATCAAAACCCGATATAAGGGAATTACCCATGAACGCTGTCCCCTTGAAATAAACATGGGGGTCTGTCGGGTCGGTTGATGAACTGTCCTCGACTGAACTTTCGGGAAT
>JBJEQG010000155.1:0-5497 GCA_051881635.1 Acutalibacteraceae bacterium | reverse complement strand
GCAAGCTGGAAACATACGAAAATAACGGCGATAATCAGCAGTGAAAAATGCAATATCTTCTGTATGCGTCTGGGTGTTATTTTACGGCGTTTATAGTGTGTTTCATAGGATTTGTATTTGGAGCGTTTTGGACGCATGAAAAAGTCGTCTCCTTAGGTAAAAAAATATATTTTGGAACATTCCTTATTATATCATAAAGGAAAAAATCTTCAAGGGAAATATGACTTTTTTTCAAAAATAACACATTGTTCATAGGATATTTTTTCCTCTCAATCCGACAAAATAAATTTACGAAAATCTATTGACATAAATCGGAAATGATGATAATATTTAGATATAAATTCTGATGTGCGAATTTATAATTTGTGCATAAAGTACAATTTGCCCTTTTGGGGCATGAAATAAAATTATATAACGGAGGTATTCAAAAACATGGCACGATTTACTTTACCGAGAGATGTTTATCATGGTGAAAATGCACTTGAAGCCCTTAAAACCTTTACAGGCAAAAAGGCAATCGTATGTGTGGGCGGCGGCTCTATGAAGCGTTTTGGTTTCCTTGATAAGGTTGTTTCTTATCTTGAAGAAGCCGGTATGGAAGTAAAACTGTTTGAGGGTATTGAACCCGACCCGTCGGTTGAAACCGTAATGAAGGGTGCAGAGGCAATGCTCGAATTTGAGCCGGACTGGATTGTCGCAATCGGCGGCGGTTCACCGATTGATGCCGCAAAAGCAATGTGGATTAAATATGAATATCCCGATATTACTTTTGAAGAAATGTGCAAGGTCTTTGGTATTCCGTCATTACGCAAAAAGGCGAAATTCTGTGCTATTTCCTCTACATCTGGTACAGCCACAGAAGTAACGGCTTTCTCTATCATTACGGACTATCAAAAGGGTATCAAATATCCGATTGCCGACTTTGAGATTACGCCCGATGTTGCAATCGTTGACCCCGCACTTGCTCAGACAATGCCCAAAAAGTTGGTTGCCCATACAGGTATGGACGCTATGACACACGCTATCGAGGCTTATGTTTCAACAGCAAACTGCGACTTTACAGACCCGCTGGCTTTACACGCTATTGAGATGATTCAGCGTGACCTTGTCGGCTCATATAACGGTGATGTTGAAAAACGCAACAATATGCATAATGCTCAGTGCCTTGCCGGTATGGCATTCTCAAATGCCCTTTTGGGTATTGTTCACTCAATGGCTCATAAGACGGGTGCAGCTTTTGCAGATTATGGCGCTCACATTATTCACGGTGCGGCAAATGCCATGTACCTCCCGAAAGTTATTGCATTTAACGCCAAAGATGAAACCGCTGCAAAGAGATACGGCGATATTGCCGACTTCATGAAATTGGGCGGCGAAACCGTTGAAGAAAAGGTTAAACTCCTGATTGAATACCTCAGAGGTATGAATGATGACCTGAACATTCCGCACTGCATTAAGAATTACGGTGCTGATTCCTATCCGACAGAACAGGGCTTTGTACCTGAGGAAGTATTCCTTGAAAGACTGCCCGAAATTGCAAAGAATGCAATCGGTGACGCTTGCACAGGTTCTAACCCAAGACAACCCTCACAGGAGGAAATGGAGAAATTGCTCCGTGCCTGCTACTATGACGAGGAAGTTGACTTCTGATTTATAACTGAATACATAACAAACACCGTATGGGATAATTCTCATGCGGTGTTTTTGTTTTTCAAAGGCTTTTTGCCACCACCAACATTCGGGAATAGAATTTTGGGGACGGTCATAATAATGAATGATATTTTGATTTTGGGCGGTGTTGAGATGAAAGTTTTGAAAAAGTGGACGGCGGTTGTTTTGTCTTTGTTCTTTACGGGTGCATTTTTTGTGCCGTGTCAGGCATTGGACGAAAACAGCCTTACAGCACCGTCCGTTGTCCTTATGGAGGAAACCACAGGCAAAGTCCTGTTTGAAAAAAATGCCCATGAATTGCGGGCGTGTGCCTCCATAACCAAAGTTATGACCTTGCTTTTGGTTTTTGAAGCGATTGACGGCGGAAAAATCTCCATGACGGATACGGTGACGGCAAGCGAACACGCCGCATCAATGGGCGGTTCGGATATATGGCTTGAAACGGGCGAAAGCATGACGGTTGATGAAATGATTAAGGCAACCGTTGTTGCGAGTGCAAACGATGCCGCCGTTGCGTTGGCGGAATATATTTGCGGCAGTGAGGAAGAATTTGTTGCCCGAATGAACGCAAGAGCCAAAGAATTGGGCATGAAAGACACTACCTTTAAGAACTGTAACGGTTTGGACGAGGAAGGGCATTTGACAAGTGCTTATGATGTGGCGTTGATGTCCAGAGCGTTAATGGCACACGAAAAAATCTATGAATATACGGGAATATGGATTGACTACTTGCGTGGCGGTAAAACACAGCTTGTCAACACCAATAAACTGCTTAAAAGCTATAACGGCATTACGGGATTAAAGACAGGCACGACAGGGCAGGCGGGCAGTTGTATTTCGGCAACCGCCAAGCGTGACGGTTTGAGTTTAATTGCGGTTGTTTTGGGCAGTGCGACAGGCAAGGAACGCTTTACCGATGCCGCCAAAGTTTTGGATTACGGTTTTGCGAATTTTGCGATGTATGAACCGACCGTACCTGAGGGGGCGTGTGTTGAGGTCAAGGTCAACGGCGGAATGAAATCCTCCGTCAAAACAAAAGTTGACGGTGGCGGTGCGATTTTGATTTCAAAGGGCAGTCAGGAAAATATCGAGTCAAAGGTGCAGTTGGAAACGGAATTTGCCGCACCGATTGCAAAAGGGCAGACTCTGGGCAAGGTCATGTACTATGAGGACGGCAAGGAAATTGCAAGCTGTCCGATTAAAGCGGAAAGCAGTGTCGAGGCAATCAGCTTTTTCGGTGTTTTGGAAAGGCTGTTTAAGGCATTGATTTTCTGTTAAAAGCGGATATATAAGGGTATCGGATTATTCGATACCCTTATTTTTTCTTGAAAATGTCAACATTTTATATAAGTGTCATTTCACGATTGTAAATAATATTATGGGAATATTTGGTCGAATGTTTGGTATAATTGACAGTTGATTTCTTGTGAATATACTGTATAATATATTTGAATTGGAAAATCACATATTTTTGTGGGAATATCCGTTAAGGATTGGTGTGAAATTTATGATATTCAGAAATCTGTTCAGCTTTGTACGCACAAATAAAAGAATATTTGCAATCTTTTTGCTTGTGCAAATAGCAACCGTTGTAGCGTTTTTTTCCGTTTTCAATTACGCTTTAATGTTCCTTGAAAATGCAAAGGAACTTCAAAGTGGGTGCCGAACATACTCTGTCAGCATTTCTGATGGAGAAAAGCTTGACGCACAGATGAAAAAACTATATGAAAAATATGCGGATATGCTCACCGATTATTATGCTGTCATGAACAACGGAAATGATAGAATATACTGCGAATATATCCGACCGTCTGATAACATTATAAAAAACGGAAAAAATTTCAGTGAAAATGATTTCAAAGACGGGAAAAAACAAATGCTGTTTGCGGATTACAGCGGTATGACCGACAAAAAGAAATATAAGATAGGCGAACAATATGAATTGTTGGGTGAACAGTATGAAATCATTGGCATTTCCTATAAAGATGTGTTGACTATTCCGTATAGTTCGCTTGAAAACAAATCCCAAATATCGAAAGTTTATATGGTATTAAACACAGATTTGAAAAGCGTTTACCAAGATGTTTTTCTGCAAGATGTCATGGATATATTCAATACCGACAGCGTTAGTACACCGAGTGCCTATTCCATGAGTACATATTCAAGCACAATCAACTATGTTGCAACATTCGGTGTGATTATAATTATAGCCGTTATCAACATCATATACCTTTACTCGTATATTATGAACAAGAGAAAAAAGGAAACTGCCGTTTTCAGACTGTGCGGTTGCAGTTTGGGAAAAACAGCGTCCATGTATCTGACGGAAATATTATTTCTGTCGGCGGTATCGTATGCTGTGGCAGTTTTAATTCACCTTGTGGCTGTTATGCCACTGATGATGAATATTACACAGGCGTTGAAATATTACATATCTCCTTTGGACTTCATCATAGTGTATGTCATTTATCTTTTGATAGAAATACTTTCTTTTTTGCCGATTATCCAAAGGGTTGCCAAAACCTCTCCTTCGGTACTCAGTAAAGAATAAGGAGGGAAAAACAGATGTATATCAGATTGGGAATTCACCTGTTCAGCAGCAAAACGCTGTCCAATATGCTTCTTTTAATTCTTGTTGCCTTATCCCTTTTGGTTTCAAATGTCGGTATCGGTATTGTGAATATGCAACTTTCCCTTCTCAATGCGGTTCAAAATTTCGACAAGGAAAACACTTACTACTATATGGATAACACAGAAGATTTTGAAGAAGTTGAAAACGCTGACGGAAGTATAACGATAAAACAGCATACTATAAACAAGACGGTTGAGAGTGCAAACAAAGAACACGCTTTTGATGTCGGTTATATATATTACGATTCGGCGATTGCATACAGAAAGCAGTTGTCATTTTATTCAAAATCTATCATTTATATAGGCGTTGACAACAAAACTTCGGAAAACCTGAACTATGGTCAGCTTGCTGAGGGTGAATGGTACACAAAAGCCAAGAAAACGGACGGATATTTGAATGTTGTGGCGGTTAAGGGAAATTATGAGATTGGTGATAAATTTAATATTCATTTACAAAACGATGAAAACGGCATTGATATAAAATGTATCGTTACAGGTTTGCTTGAACAGGGAGCGAATATGCTTTATCCGGATACAGCAGTTGTTGACACTGAAATGAGCTTGAATATGTTTATGCAGGAAGCATATACGAAAAAAAACGGAGATCCTCTGTCCTATATATACTTTTCGTATGAGGACGAAGCGATAAATCCATATATTGATAATTTATATCAGGCAAAAAAATGTTTCTTATACAAAAACGCAAATGCCACCCAAGAGGAAGTGTATCGTGCCATAGATGAATTAAGCGATACGGGTTGGACAGTCAAAATGCAAAAAATGTGCGACAATACATACTCATATTTATATGAACGAATTTCGTATTTAGTGCCGTTCATGTTCGGCATATTCCTTTTGACCATAGTCTGCCTTGTATGTATTATGACGCTGAATGCAACGGACTATATGAAAACATATTCGGTTTATTATCTGTGCGGTATGAATTGGTCCGATATGAAAAAAATACTGCTGTCATATTCACTCATCATTATGATTGGCTCGGCGTTGGTGTCGGCATTGGCTTTGGTATTTATCCTTATTCAAGGCGGGTTCGTTGGTTTGGCTGTATTCAATATCTATAATATATTTATCTCTCTCGGCATTATTATGGCAATCATATTGATTATGGTGTTTATCCCTTATTTTATGCTTTTGAAAACAAGCCCCAAAGACGCTTTGATTAAGAATTGAGGAA
>JBJEQG010000154.1:0-1885 GCA_051881635.1 Acutalibacteraceae bacterium | reverse complement strand
TCTACTGATGTAACAAGGTTGCCTGTTTCTTTACCTGCTTCAAGAATCTTGTTATAATAGAATTCCTGAGCGTTCACGCCAGCATTATTATATGTCCATTGGTCAGCACCGTCTTTTTGATATTCACCAAGATTGATGTTGATCTTGATTTGTTGTTCACCAGTACCATGTGTAGCTACAACCACATGATTATCTTCGTCATATGTAAGTGTCGGTGTAACAGTAATCGGATCAGCTATTGTCTGAATAGTTGCTGAGAAACTTTCAGGAGTTTCTCCTACGGCTTCCGTGTGGGTAATTGAATCTAAGGCATAATATACTCTCGTTTGACTTTCGCCCTCACCTGTTACTACAACATAATAGCCCGCATAATTTTCCAGCTCTGTGCTGTCATTTCTCTCAAAGATATAAAGTCCGGTTTTGCTTGGTTTAAAGCCTGTACCTTTACGATTATCTGTTTCAAGATGATCTACATTGTACACAAGCCAACCGCCTGCCTGTAATGATTTCACCTCAGTATCTTCGTTAAGTTCAACACAAGTGTCATCGAGTGTTAAATCGGCTGTTATTTCCTTTGGATCGCCGTAAGTCGTAAGCACAAGCTCATTTGAAAGTGTGAGCTTTACAAAAGCATCAATATTGCCTGTGTTAATCGCACCTGCTTGTTTCTCTACTGCTTGTCCCGGAAGCCATTGTGGTGGCGGAGTAAAGTTCTCCGTTACTGTTACTGCATATGTGTTGGTTGCCGACAGCTTATTGACTACTTCGTCCTGTGAAGTGAACCATGCGAATGATGAACTTGCAACAATCATAGCCGCAAGAATCACTGAGGCGGCAAGAACTTTTTTGTTTTTACTTTTCTTTTCTGCCATTTTTCTATCTCCTTTTTAATTTTTTATCAATGATAATAAACTTTCATTGAGAGGTATTTTCTTCGGTTATCTTTTCGGTGTTTTCTTCGGGCTTTTCCTCTTTCTTTTTGTCGTAGGAAAAATAGACTTTAAGCAAATGGAAGAACACGAATATCATTATTATGATAGGTATAACAATATACCACCTTAATTGGAAGAACCTTACAACATAGCCAAGTCCCGGAATATGAAAGTTTACTGTTCCGACAACTCGGTTTTCGTCAATAAGGAATGAATCCTCCGAATTATTTGCGTCACCCTTTGTTCTAAAACAGGTAACCCCCGTCCCCTGATAATCATCAATTTTCTCTGTAACTCTGTGCGTAAGGTACGCATCGCTGTCACTTGACGGATTGAAAGTTATAACATCATTGACATTGATGTTTTCGGCATCTTTGAGCTGCACAAAAATTAAATCACCAACAGAAAGTTCAGGCTTCATGGAATCGGTCAATATCGTGTAATATCTAAACCCGAATATTGATTTGTTTGGAGAAGTATTAAACGCAAACAAAATAGCTGCCACTAATATACCTGCCGAAAGTATATAGATAAAAACCGTGCGTATTATGTCGATTACTTTTGCCGCCTTACTTCTGTTTTGGCTTTGAGTTTCCTCTATCTTTATCACTCTCCTTATATAGAAATTTTCAGCTTACCAAAAGCAAACTGAAATATAAAATATATAGTAAAACAATCATTTATCTTTATGGCATAGCTTTCACTGTCTGCAATAATTTAAATGCAGAAACCTGCCAGTTCAGGATAAACAATTAAATCACTAATATTTTTCTTTTTTGTTCCAAAAATTTATATCTATCGACTATACCTTTGTATAATAGCATAAATTCCCTTTTTAGTCAATCTTTAAAGCACCTAAGCGGAAGTATAAATATGTACAAATATTTCTTTGATATGTTAGGGCGTGTTTGAAAAGAAAAAATTGCACAAAGGAAGAAAAAGTGGTAATATAA
>JBJEQG010000153.1:0-1899 GCA_051881635.1 Acutalibacteraceae bacterium | reverse complement strand
GAAATAAAGTTTCCCAAGTTTACATCATCACCCTTATAATTCATAGCCTTGATATATTCTTCGGGGTATCTTTTGGCAACTTCCGTAAAAAGGGGAGAAATAAAGGTTTTGGCAGAAAGTAATTGGTATTCCTTATTTCCGCTTAAACCTCGGACAGCTCGTGTATGCAGGATATAGAGCATACATTCCGAAACAAAATGTTCCCTGTCTTTGAATAAAATTTCCATAAGGTCATTTATGCTGCTGTGAATATAGTCCGCCTCTATGTTGGAAAGGACATAATAGGCGAAGTCTTTTAAAACATCTTCGGAAGTGCCTGTGTTTATGCATATTTCCTTAAAACGCATATCATGGTGATAGCTCATAAAACAGAGGAGCATAATAAAGACAACGACATGAATTTTGTCTTTTTGGGTATTGTTTTCATCTTGTATGACATCAAGCATATACTCAACATAGTCTTTGTCAATAAGCGTATTTTGGGGGTCTGTATGGCAAAGTGCTATGGCAATCAGTTTCAGTTTTGCATTAACATATTCACCTTTGCAGAAAAGGGTCGCACGCAGTAAGATTTCCGGATTATCTTTTGCAAACTTATTCAAAACAACATTGTTAAAGTCGAGAAATCCAAGTTCCTCTGCTATCAAGGCAGCAATTTTCGCCTTGGTATCTGTTTCGTCATATCTCAAAGAAAAAGCGTGGGGCAATACTTTTTCAATCAGCTTAATATCCGTACGATAATAAAGCAGTCTGCCGATTGTATTCGCTCCCAAAGCGTCCAAAAAAAGAATATAGCGGTCGATATATGTGTTGTTATCTTCCATTTCATAAAATAAACGCTGAGAGGCAGAGTAAGGCATACTTGATTGGTTATTTTCCATATCTTGAAAAACAACATCATCTAAAAGCTTGAGGTCCATTTCTTTGGAAAAATCCAAAAACCTAGCAGCAACCTCAAAATTCTCAGGCTGAACAATCTGTTTCAAAATATCCAGCATAGTTGCGGCAAGTTTACTGTTCTTGTCTGCCTTTTTTTCCAATAGATTCATGCTTTTCCTCCTTATTCGTCATCAGTCTTTTTTACAAGGCTTTCAAGCTGTGCCAAAATTTCGCTGAAATATCTTGGATTTACGGTTTCAAGTTTAAAGGAACGGGCGTCATCAGGTTCATCATAAACATAGCTGCCACGCTTAACAGAGCCGAGTTTATAAAAACGAATTCCCTCAATCGTCACTTCTTCTTCGGGGGCTTCATAGCCGACATACATACCCGAAAACTTCAAACTGACCGCATTTCCAAGAAGAAAAGTGTTGTTTTCGTTTTTTATCCGTTTTGTAATATCCTCACGATAGAACTCACCAAAACAGCCTGCGTCCTGTACAGAGCCTTTGCTCCAACCGGCTTTTGTCATAAAACTGAGGAGCTTATAACTGCTTACTGTTTTGCCATTGTAACGCTCTAAAACAAATTTTCCTTTTTCTTCGTCCTTTATCAGAAAAACAGGTCTGTCAAGCTGTGCAATCGGCTGTATGATTTCATAGTCGCTCAACTGTTCTTTCCAAGAGTTCAGAGTGTCCTCGTCTAAATCAATCGGGTGAACCAATCCGATTGTGCAGTTTTCGGGCAAGGTATATTCGTCCTCGTCCTGTGTGTTAAAAGTACCGTCCTCCATATAGCGGAAGGTCTGCACAAGTTCTTTTTCCACATAAGCCGCCCAAATTAAACCGGTTGCAAAACTGTGCATAATCGGATTTTTAACAAATAAATCCGTCCAAGCCTCCACTTTCCAACGGCGGTCAGCCAAAAGTGCCGTTTCCAAACGCACTTTTTGAATGTTGACGATTGATTTAAGCTGTTTTTTCATCTGCTTAAAATCATCGTTGGATTTTTTAGCGATTT
>JBJEQG010000152.1:0-8802 GCA_051881635.1 Acutalibacteraceae bacterium | reverse complement strand
TGAGGTATCTTCCACAAGAGATTTCACACTGATGTCATTCAACTTTGTGTTTCCGAGTGCCACAGCCTCAATGATCGAATTGTAAAGCGGCGTTTCCCGAAGCTCCTGACGAAGCAGAAACTCTACCTCACTGTACAGCACACAGCCCTTTGTCAAAATATTACGTTTGATATTTTCCTCCAAAGGCAAATCTGCATCAAACTGTCGCAGATAATGCGGAATGCCGCCGAGTATCGAATAGGCTATTATCTTATCTCTGTCGGTATAGTTCGGGAAGAACTGCACAGCATCATAAAAGGACATGGCTTCCATTTTGTAAATGCCCGTTGCTCTGCCATAAAGCGGATTTTTCTCCGCAAGCAGTTCTTTTTCGATGAAGCTCATAGCACTGCCGCAAAGCACGATCATAATATTCTCGTCCTTAAACAGCTCGTCCCACAGGTTTTGCAGGACAGACGGAATACTCTCGTTGCCACGACACATATATGGGAACTCGTCTATGATAAGCAGCTTCTTTTCATCACCGTAAGGGAGGTCAAGAACGCTTTTCAGAGCCGTTTCCCATTCTGAAAACTCTTTGATATAGCTTGCCGCAGGGATGTTCTCTTTCAGCAGCTTTTCCGAAAAACTTCGGAGCTGCAATTTATCCGAAACTTCCCGGCAGGAATAGAAAATATGTCGTTTGCCTTTGCAGAATTCACGCAATGTTTCCGTTTTGCCTACACGCCTGCGACCATACAGCATAATGAGCTGTCCACTCTTGCTGTTATATTTGTCCTCTAAAAACTGTAACTCCTGTTTTCTGCCGATAAACATATTCTCACCTCAATATCTAATCGTGATTTAGTAAATCATGATTAGATATTATTATACGCTGTTTATCGTCAATAATCAATAACCTATAAAAATATTTCAGCCGTGTTTCCTTGCTCTGGTTTTCGGGAAACACGGCATTTTTGTGGTTATGTGGGACTTCAAGTCCCAATTACTCGGATAACTGTTTGGTTTTCCATACATAAGCTTCGGCAAGCAGCTTGTCTATGAGTTCCTGCTTGCCGTCTGTGTAAGCTATCCTGTCGTCAGGATACTGCTTTGCAAGCCTGAGCTTGACCACTTCATACTCCCTTGCGGCTTTGATGTTGAAGTTCAGATAGTCACGGAAGTTGATGTAATTATTCCATTCATCAGAGCCGTAAATCACCACATGGATATGATGTGAGCGTGTGTCCTTTTCAAAATCGCCCATGACAAACAAAAGTTGCTCCGGTCTTTCGTCAAACCTGAAAATAATATCTGCTTTTCTTAGTTCATCACATTTATTCAAAATAAGCTCATAATCGTTCACAGCAACGGCAATGTCAATGATCGGCTTGGCACTTATCGTTCTGATAGAAGTGCTGCCAATGTGCTGAATATCTGCGGCTACGCTGCCAAGTATGCTTTTGAGTTTGCATATCGTTTCTTCGGAGGCTATTTCCCACTCTGTCTGATGCGGTTCAAGATATACTGTCCCTCGTTTCATTCCTATGCTCATGTTGTCACCTTATGTAACAGTAGTGAATGGTCATTCTTCTTCATAGTTCCAATCGTTTTCTTTGATCCATTCCTCGAATTCAGCTATTGTTATTACTTGTTTAAGACACAAGTCACGCTGCCTGCGTATTTTTTTAGACCATACTTTGAAATCCGTGTTTTTAACCTGACCATAGTCCACACGACGGCGATTACGCTTGTATGCTTTCTGATAAATATCCAATATGGTCTCTTTTGCACTAAGATACTCAGGATCATCGGGATAATAAACACGGGACAGCTTGATTTGTCTGCACGTTTCATTTCGGCTGACATCAAGACGCTCACAGAACTGAACACCTTTATGATTAAAGCAAGGAAATATTTTCTCACAGCGTTTGCAGACTTTGAATTGAATGTTTTGTTTGAACATTTCTATAAAGAGAAAGAAAACTATATCACTTGTATGCTTTGGATAGAGCACCTGACACATTTCGCCGTTAATGCTTTCAAGTGATAAAGAAATCGTCCTTCTCCATTCAATATCCGGTATTTTATCGCCAGCAAGAATATTCTCAAAATATTTTCTTATATACTGATACTCTCTTAATAAACAATCGCTTAATTCCGGCTGACTGAAATCATTGTTCTTTGCAATGGGATAGTCAAACCATGTGGATTTAAGATAATCTGAATGGTTTTCATAAAAAGATTCTTTTTGATCCTGAATAAACATAAACAACGGACTAAAAGTACAGATTTCTTTATTCGGAGGATATACTTTATCAAGTTTGCCGTTTACAGCTGACTCCATATAGTTGTATCCTGTACCTATCAATTCAGAAATCAATGTAATATCGCTTTCATTCAAGCTAACATAATCACATAAAGCCCTTGTAAAGAAATCAGAGTATTCTTTCAGGAGCTTTTTTTGTTCGCTATCCCATATTTGAAAAAATTCTTTGTTATCTTTGATATAAACCTTGTAAATATTCATAGTGACACCCTATCAAATCAGTTTATTTTATTATATCCTAAAAAAATAAAAATAGCAATTATTAAATAAAAATTAAAATTCCACTTGCATTATTGAAAAAAATATGCTATATTAAATACAGTGGAAATATAAATACTATTTTATATTGACACTAATTAAAATTGACACTAAATAAGTAAGGAGGCATAATTTATGCTAAACAGAGAAGAAATTCAAAAACTTCCACCACTGCTGACACCGCAGGTACTCGCAGAAGTGCTTGGTGTACCCGTTTCGTTCTGCTACACGCTGGTCAAGTCTAAGGGCTTTCCGAGCTTTCGTGTGGGCAAGAAGTGGCTCATCGCAACTGACAAGCTGATGGCTTGGATTGACTTTCAGGCAGACTCTGATGAGGGCAAGAAAACGGAGGAACAAAACGAATGAGCAAAACACCGGAATTAGTACTTATCAACTTGGCAGATGTCAAAACAACAGAGGTGGAATGGCTATGGTATCCGTATATTCCCTATGGCAAGATAACTATTATACAGGGCGATCCTGGAGAGGGAAAAACAACCCTTGTATTGAATTTAGCCGCCATTCTTTCAAGGGGAGAAAAATTACCCGAAACCAATAAAGATTCAGATCCTATAAACATCATTTATCAGACCGCAGAAGATGGGCTTTCCGATACCATAAAACCTCGACTGGCTGCTGCAAATGCAAAAGAATCAATGTTTACTGCTATTGACGAAAGTAAGTGTCGTTTATCTCTAACAGACAATCGTCTGGAAGATGCAATAAAGAGAACAAACGCAAGATTGGTTATCCTTGATCCGATTCAGGCATACATCGGAGGAAGCGTGGATATGAACAGACCAAATGAAATAAGAGATCTGATGACGCATTTGAAACTTGTTGCTGAAAAGTTTAACTGTGCTATTATACTAATCGGGCATCTGAACAAAGCAACAGGACTGAAAGCATCATATAGGGGTTTAGGTTCCGTTGATATTCAAGCAGCAGCAAGAAGCGTTCTTTTAGTTGGCAGATTAAAAGATGATCCAACGATTAGGGTAATGGCTCCGACAAAAAGCAGCCTTGCACCAGAGGGCGATCCAATAGCTTTTGAGCTTAACAAAGAAACGGGATTTCGTTTTATTGGGAAATATGAGATTTCAGTAGATGATCTTCTTAACGGTACAATCAGTGCATCAAAAATAGAGCAAGCAGAAAAACTTCTGATGGATGAGCTTTCAAGCGGAAAAGCCATAGAGCAACAAATATTAGAAAAAAAGGCTAAAATTAGATACATATCCTTGAGGACTCTTAATCAGGCGAAAAAGAATCTGAATATCAGGTCAATAAAAACCAAAGAGGGATGGCAATGGCAACTACCAGAGTAAGGTTGCAAGACTGCATCTGTACAAACTCTGCAACCTTGCAAGGTTGCAGGCTCTCCGTAAATGCAATCTTGCAACCTTGAATAAAAAATCCGGATTAGCCTATTCAGTTGAAGAAGCCTTTTTACACAGTCTTCTTCTGATGGTATATTCAGAAATTGCTTAAAAACATGAAAATCCAAGATTTGAGATTTTGAATTTTTGGCAAAATCCATTTCTGCCCTACTTCGTAAAAATCGAAAAAACACAGAAGAAGCAAAACGAGAATTTTGGATTTTTTAATTTATGGTGAGCAAAGCGATTTCTGGATTTTGCATATCGGCAAAATGTAAAAGGGGTGTGGGGATTTCACCACCAAGCGATTTCGATATACGAAGTATAGCAGAAATCTATGCTTGCTAATCCTATAATCCTACAAGTCGCATACTCGTAAGAAATGGGCTTTTTTCAGAAAGTTTGATAAAATAAAAATCAGGAAAATCGAAAGGAGTGAAAAGTTCTATGAGCCAAGAAAAGAAAACATTAGAAATCTGCGTAAGAGTTACACCGACAGAAAAGAAAGAATTGCAGGAAAGAGCGGATGCCGCACACCTGAGTCTTTCAAGGTATCTGGTGAAATCTGCATCAGACCATAAGATGCTCCAGACACAAAACATCGCAAAGCTGATTTACGAGATTAGGAAAATCGGTATAAACATCAATCAGATCGCTCATGTGGCAAATGGGCAAGGATTTATTCTTCAAAGCGATCTCGCTTCAGTTAATCGTCAGATGGATGCGGTTTTTGAAATCACGAAGAAGATAATCAAAGCAACTTATGACGAAAAAGAAGCGAATATCAAAACCCTTGAAAGAAAAATCGACAAGCTGATGGAAAGGGTGGATGCCAATGGCGATGGTTAAATCTGTGAAGTCAGCGATAAAGTCATCGGAGTATGTTATCAAGTCGATAAAATATATTCTCTCGCCGGAGACGAAAAGCGGTGACGAGAAATGCGTTCAGTCAAGTTTTCTGAATTGCTGTGATAACAGTATCGACAGCCTCGTTACTCAGTTCGATGTTACAAGATTTGCTTTTGGCAAGAACTATAAGATTCTGGCACACCACTATGTTCAGAGTTTTTCGCCAAATGAGAAAATCACTCCGGAGCTTGCTCACAAGATCGGCGAGGAATTGGCAGAATGTGTTGCACCGGGATTTCAGATTATAGTGGCAACTCATGTTGACCGTGACCATATACATAATCATTTCCTGATAAACTCGGTCAGCTTAGAAACAGGAAGTAAGTGGCTCGGCAATCAGGCGACTCTTAAAAATATGCGTGCTGAGAGTGACAGGCTTTGCAGACAGTACGGCTTATCTGTGATTGATGAAACAACCGGACTGCGTGGTATAGATCAGGCAACGCAGAAATTAGCGGAACAGGGTAAGTCGTGGAAAGTTGAATTATGCCATGCACTTGATGAAGCAAAAATACTGTGCCACAGTAAAACAGCATTTGTTGATTTTATGAAATGCAAAGGATTTGAAGTTACTCGTTATACCGACAGACACATTACTTTTCAGAAAGTCGGAGAGCAAAAGAAGATCAGAGCCGACACTTTGGCAAAGCAGTTCGGAGATTATTATACCAAAGAGAATCTGGAAAGAATGATGGGGTACTATTCTCTGCCGAAGCCACTACCACCGAGAGAACAGCCGCCACCGCAGAAACCATTTGTCAGCGAATTTGAAAAATACGAAAAAGCGTATATCAAGAAACATCCACCACTTGCAAAATCTGATGAAGTAGAAGATCTGCGACAGAAGATAAGACAATCGAAAAACCCGTTATTCTTTCTTCTGAAGGTACTCTTTATGTTGATACTTCGCCGTCATAAGAAACTGCTGCTTGATAAAAGATACTTCAAGCTGAGTATGCACACACATCAGAGAAAGTTCAAAACAAAAAAGCTGTCCGTAAGTGAACAGCTTGAAAAATATAAAAGCAATCCGATCTACGAGGGCAACATTCCTTATAGCAGGCTGATCCATTCGCAAGGAGAAAACTGTGTTCTGAGATTCGAGTTTTCAGGGATACCAAAGCTTTATGCTTGTCCGATCTTTTTCTCTGCTAAGCTGTACAATGATCATGCGATAGTGACAATCAAAGAAAGGGACAGAAAACTTTTGGTCGAAGCATTGAAGTTAAAAGATGAAGCGATTATCGACAGACATACAAAAAGGTACTTGCCCGATGCGAAATACAATGAAATGAAAAAGCGAGCTGAATTTCTTGGTGTGCAAGTTGAATTTCTGGTGATAGATAAAAAAGATATTGATAAGCTCACGAAGGAAAAAGACCGCTATGTTGCATTTTCACCGGAGAATGGAAAAATCAAACTCGCATTTTTACCGCAGAATAAGGACTATGTGCTGCACTGCCTTTATCCTGACAAGCATCAGGCAGAAAGTGATGATCTGTTTTCTGTAACAAGAAATTCAAAGGTCAATACAAGATTGAAATCAGAAGCACTGCTCAACGGAAAACAGATGCGTTACAGAACGCTGACAAGAGTTGAAGTTGAGGAATTACACAAACAGACTGGCGGTCAGGAGATGTTTGCGGTATTCAGCAAGAGCGAAAACGGGCAGGAAGAAAAATACAATGTGGCATTTAAGGAGGATGATGAACAGAAGATAGATACAATTCTGAACGGTACAAACAAACCAAAGTTCAGAAGATAATTTCATCTAAGGAGATCACAATCATGTGTAAAAAAAGATAAAACCATTGAGAATGGTTTCGCTTAGAAAGGTGATAATAATATGAAATACGAAGTTCCAATTTATGAGAAGTCAAATCTTACACTCGAAGAAGCAGCAGCCTATTTTAACATAGGCGTTAATAAGCTCCGTCAGCTGACAGATGATGACAAGTGTCCTTTTGTCTTGTGGGTAGGCAGTAAGCGTTTGATAAAGAGAAAAAAGATGGATGAATATCTGGCTAAAACATTTTCTGTGTAAACGATGTCTATTTTAATTGACAAAAGGGACACGGATGATATAGAATAATAATCGGACGTGTTCTCTTTGTGTCAGGAAGGAGCAAATTATGGCAATAGAGAGACGCAAGGACAATAAAAGACGAGTTTTGAAAGAAGGAGAATATCAGAGAGCGAACGGAACGTTTGAGTACAAGTGGAGAGACAAGAGAGGTAAAAGACACTCTGTCTATGCTAAGACACTTGACGAGTTAAGGGAAAAGGAAAATGATGTGCTACGTGACGCTTTGGACGGTATCAGGGCAGACAAAAATGATCTGACGATCAACGACCTGTATCATCGTTGGGTGCAGTTGAAAAAGGGCTTGAAAGCAAATACGTTTCAGTGTTACAAATACTCCTATACGCAGTATGTTGAGCCGAGCTTCGGCAAGATACATATAATTGATTTGAAGCGTTCGGATGTAAGAGCTTTTTATAATCATCTTGCAGATGCACAGCACTTGAAAGCAGGCACGATTGACAGTATTCACACCGTTCTTCATCAGGTTTTGGAGTTAGGCGTTGAGGACGAATATCTGCGTTACAATCCTGCAGACAACGCTTTGAAAGAATTGAAGAAAGCCCATAATAACGATACCGAAAAGAAAAGAGCATTGACCATACCGGAACAAAGGCTGTTTGAGAGCTTTCTTTCAAAGCAAGGTCAGTATCACAGATGGTATCCGATATTCACGGTTATGCTTTACACTGGTATGAGAGTAGGAGAAGTCACAGGGCTTCGCTGGCAGGATATTGATTTTGAGGAAGGTACGATCAGCGTAAACCATACCCTTGTTTACTTTGACAGAGGCGGTGCTGAAAAGTGCGGATTTGCGATCAACACGCCAAAGACCAAAGCAGGCGAAAGAACGATACCTATGCTTCCGAAGGTAAGGGAAGCCTTTATCAAGGAAAAAGAGTATCAGGAAGAAGCCGAACTTTCTTGTAATGCCGTTGTGGATGGATATACCGATTTTATCTTCATCAATCGTTTCGGCAATACGCAGAATCAAAGCACATTGAATAAAGCACTCCGCCGTATCGTCAGGGACTGTAATTATAAAGTCTTGGATACAGGCAAAAAGGATCCTGTTCTGCTTCCTAAAATCAGCAACCACACACTCAGGCATACCTTTACAACAAGAATGTGTGAAGCAGGCGTAAATATCAAGGCTATGCAGGATATACTCGGTCATGCTGATGCAGAGACCACCTTGCAGATTTACGCAGATGCTACAAAAGAATTGAAGAAGTCTGAACTTATCAACTTTGAAGATTACTTCAACGCACTGAAAGAAGAACAGGAAAACGATGCTTAAAACTTACGACCAACTTACGACTAATTTACGACCAATTGCAAAGAAAAGTAAAAGTTAATAGTATCGCAGTCAATACGAGAACTCCGTTTTATAGACAAAAATCAGCTTATAAAGCGTTACATATATGCAGAAATAAGCTCCCGACAATGAAATCCTTACCAAACGACAAGTAATAATTACATCTTACATCAAACTTACGCCCATCTTTGCTAAAAATGGTGTATAAATGAAAAAATTGCACAATTAACAAGTGAAAGGACAATCTCCATGAGGGATTGTCCTTTTTCTTAGGTGTTTCAGAGGTAATAAAGTGAAAACATTTTAAATAAAACTTATAACTGCCCTTATGACTGTTTTATTATACTCAAAAAACATTAAACGGAGAAAGTTTGGTAATTGTGAATAAGATTACTTATGAATTTCAAATAGGCAAATATCGTGTTTTGAAAATTGAACCATTTACATCTTCACCATACAAGAAAGTGAAAATCGGTAATATGCTTTTTATTCCTGTTCCAACATACGATATGCCAAATTGTATTGCATTAGAGTTTAACGGAGAAGA
>JBJEQG010000151.1:0-8848 GCA_051881635.1 Acutalibacteraceae bacterium | reverse complement strand
AAAAAAGTGCTTGAAAAATGTGGAAAAAAGGTGTATAATGTCAATCAAACAGTTTGACTAAAATAAAAATCAAAGTGTAGTATTATTTATTAAAAATAACTTAAAGGAGGTAAAAAATTGGAAATATCATTACAATGCAAAACACTTAATGATAAGCTTTCGATAGATTATCGTTCTGGTATTATCTCCCTGTGTAAGTATGCTCTTAAATCGGCAAGAGGTGGTCGGTATTTTGAGCAATATTACGGTGTGGCAGGACGCCGTCCTTTTACATTTGCAGTAAAATTGCCCGAACCGAAATTCTTTAATGACATTATTATACTTGGGAGAAATGAATTGTTTATAACAATTTCAACGAGTGACACCCGTACAGGCAGTATTTTGATGTCGGCTTTTCTTGCACAACTCAATAAGCCTTTTGCATTACCGCTGAACAATACCCTAATAATAACAAAGGTGATAAGGCATAATTCAAAGGCGGTTTCAGGTTCTGCCGCTGTAATTAAAATGCTTAGTCCGCTTTGTTTGCGTGAACACAATGCCGAAACCAACGATGATGTTTATATCTCTGTTGCTGATGAAAATTTCCGCAGCCGAGCCAAAAAGATTTTAACCGAACAGCTTTTGACAGAGGGCTTTTCAAAAACAATGGCACAAGAGGTTGAACTTGTGCCGATGAACGCACGAAAGACTGTTGTCCGTCATTATGACTGTCAAATTGAATGTAGTCTGGGTATGTTTGTCATTCATGCCAATAAAGCGGTTATCAATTACCTGCTCCAAAACGGACTCGGCTCACGCAAATCTTCGGGCTTTGGTTTTGCAAGATTGATTTCTGAGGGCGAGGAGGCGGCTTTATGAAACAAACGATTGAATATGAAAACTTTAACCGCCTTTTGCAAATTACCGATTGGCGGTATGCGGCGGCGGCTGTCGGCTTAAAGGAATATTTGGATTTCTGTAAAATCCCCTACAAAATCTTGAACGACCTTTCCGAGCCTCCCAAAGAGGCTATTATAGGCTTTGACGGTTTGTTGTATTGTCAGGAGGATATTACCGAAGAACGCTTTTTAAGGTTTGTTGAGGATTACTTTGCTGAGGATATGACACACTTAAAAATCCTTGATATTTTAGAAAGCGATACCTTTGACACTGAGTCTATAAAAAAAGTAAAGGAGCTTTTGGCAGGCAAAACAATTTTCAAGACAATCTTTGGTAAAGAAAAATTTGACGGTACAAACAAGGAATTGTTTATCAAAGGTATTGAAGAAAATCGTTTGGAAATCATTAAGGCGATTTTTAAAAACGGAAAAAATCTCTATGCCGCCTATTCCAACACTAATCTGTTTCTTACAGATAGCAATCCACATTGTCGCCTGAGCGGATATTCGGTAGATGAGGGCAGAAAAACAAAGATGTTAGGATACCAATTCCAAAAAGACAGCTTTATTGGAAATGATATTTTGGAATTTGACTTTATTCCATGTGCCTTTACCAAAACATTTGAAAGCTATTTCATCAACAACAATTTCAGTATTTTTGAACTTTGCCAAACAAAACAGACTTTGGAAAAATGTTTAAAAAAGGCGGCAAGCGAAGAAATCAAAAAAAATAGCCGAACAATGCTTTTTGATATTCTTAAAAATACAGAAAACTTTGTTCATTATGATGTTGAAATCATTGTAAAAAACCGTGACCAAGAGTATTACGAAACACTTTTTGTTCGTAATGAACGCTTAAAGTATCTGAAAGAGATACAAACGCCGTATTTGAGTTTCAAATATAAAATCACGGACGATTATTGGCTTGACCTTGAAAAAGAAGTTTATGAACGCTGTTTGAACAATGTTGGTCTTGACGATTTGATTGAACTGCTTTTAAAACTGTATTTTCAGGAAGATATAAAAAGCACAGCCGTTAAAAACAGAACCGACACACTTATTAAAATAAATGAGCATTGGAAAGGAGATTTTCTCGTGAACGAAATTGATTATGCAAGAAAAATGGGATTTGCTGTATCTCAGGAACTGTTGAAACAAAAGAAAGGCAATAAGATCAACTCTTATAAGCAAAAGTTGGTTGGTGCTTTGGTGGCTCATGACTATGATCGTGTAAACGAGATTATTTTGAGTTTGGCGTCTTATATGGGTATGGAATTTTCTTTTGCTTATCCGCTTTTTGAAGCCCCCGAAGAAAACAAAAATATTGCATTTGCGTTTGTAAACGCTTTGACCGAAAATACAAAATCAAATGACAACAAAGGAGAATGATAACTATGAAAGCAAAAGCATTGACTTTAACTATCATCGCCCACATGACAAGTAACTATGGCGAGGGGTTGGGCAACATTGCCAGCGTACAAAAGATTTATAAGAATGGCAAGGAATATGCCATTCGCAGCCGTGAAAGCATGAAGAACGCAATTTGTGTTCAAGCCGGCTTGTATGATGACTTGCAGACCTCTTTGGACGGTGCTATGCAGAAGCTTGTAACCGAAGATGTTAATGCAGCGACTTGTCGTGCGTTGGAGGGCGGCTATATGTCCACGAAAGATGTTACTTACATTCGCAACAGTTCATTCTATTTGACAGATGCTGTTTCTTCCGAACCGTTCATCAATGAAACCCGTTTCCATAACAATCTTTATTTGGCAACAAATTTTGCTGAGGCGAACGGTTTAAATGTACAGAACGATGCAAAAGCTGTTGGTCTTATGCCGTATCAGTATGAGTTCGACAAATCTTTGAAAATTTACAGTATCACTATTGACCTTGAAAGTGTTGGTAAAGACGATAACTTTCATGCTGAGGCGGATAATGCCGAAAAATGTACCCGTGTTTGTGCAATTTTGGACGCTGTTGAAAACCTTTCTTTGGTTGTCAAGGGAAACTTGGATAATGCTGAACCGATTTTTGTTGTCGGCGGTATGTCACCACGCAAAACACACGCTTTTGAAAACGCTGTTCATCTCCAAAGAACCAAATTGATTACAGAGCCGCTCAAAGAAAAGGTTGTTGACAGCTATTCCTGTGCTATGCTCCGTAACGGACAGATTGCCAACGAGGACGAAATTGAAAAAGAACTCCACCCGACAACTGTTCCACAATTCTTCAAGAGTTTGAAAGAGCAGGTACAGGCTTATTATGCCGATTAAGTGAGGCACTGAGATGAAAGCAATACGAATACATATTAAACAGAGCAGTGCGAATTATAGGCGGGAAGAAACCGTCAAATGCCGCATGACTTATCCGTTGCCGCCGCCCTCTACTGTAATTGGTGCTTTGCATAAGGCGTGCGGTTATACGGAATATCACCCAATGGATATTGGCATACAGGGACAGTACGGTTCACTTCGTCAGAAACTTTTTAAAGAGGATTGTTTTTTAAATCGTACGGAAGATGACAGAAGTTGGTTGGTTAAGATGAAAAATCCCGATATGCTCAGTTCAGCGTATGAAGTTGTTGCTATTTCTCAAAAAGGACAAGGCAACAGCTTTGAAAAGGGTATTACAATCAATGTTGTCAATCCCACTCTCTTGGAAGAATACCGTTATTTAAGGAGAGTTGTTCCAAAGCATATAGAACGATATAAGCAAAAGATTAAGGTATGCAAGGATAATCTCAAAAAAGCAAAAGCCGATTTATCAAAAACGGAATTAAAAAAGCAGAGTGACCGTATTAAAAAACTTGAAAGTCATCTTAAAGATTTCGAGGAAAGACGATATACAAAGCCTTATAGTAGGTTTCGCACATTAACAAAGGGCATTGGACGATATGAAATTTTATGCGATGTAGAGTTGATTATTCATGTTGTCAGCGATGAAAGCACCATGAATGATATTATGGAGAATATCCATAATCTAACAGCGATTGGCAGAAGTGAAGATTTTGTCGAGGTGCTTGATGTTTCTATGGTAGATTTAAAAGAAGTCGAGAGTAAATTTAAACATAAAAAATATACAGCCTATATTCCATGTACATTGATTGAGAAGAATAATGAAGCATTACGGTTGCGAGGTAACCATGAAGGTATTATGGTGAACGGCACAAAATATTTATTGCCTAAGAATTATACATTAGAGGGTAAATCCGGCAGTCAAAAGCGTATTTTTACAAAAGTTCCCGTTTTATATACAAGCGATTTCCGTATTAAAGGGAAAACGGAGGGCGTTTATATAGATGAAAACGGAGAGGACACTTATGCTGTTTTTTTGATGTGAGGTGCTGTGAATGGAGCGAAAAATAGGGCAACAGCTTGCAAAGCCTAATGAAACCATACAGGAGCATACCGATAACCTTAAAAAACAAGCCAAGATTTTGAAAGAACTTCATTATTTGGAGAACGAACAACTGTATCAGGATTTGCTTACAGCTTGTGAGTATCACGATTACGGCAAGGCAAATTCCGCTTTCCAAAGGCGAATTAAAAAGCATACCCGTTTTGATACGCATAAAGAGATACCGCACAATGTTTTGTCGCTATTCTTTATTGATGAGGACGAATGTATTGACTATACAGCAGTATGCTTTGCAGTTTTATATCACCACTATCATCATAACAATTCCCCAATACGCATTTTCAAGGACGAAGAAAGTTTAATTAAAAAGTTTTTGAAAGAAATGTTGGGAACAGATGAACTGTATGAAGATATGGAGGATTGTATTGATGATATAGAGGACTTGTTTAAGGAAACAGACGAAAATAAAAAATATGCTGTTTTGCTCAAAGGCTTTTTGCATAAATGTGATTACAGTGCAAGTGCAGGGTTGAATTGCGAAGAACCAAATGATTTTCTCATGGATAGTTTAAAGCGTTGGCAAGAGGGCTTAAATGGCAGTCTAAGACCATTACAGGAGTTTTGTCTAAAAAACACGGACAAGAACTTAATTGTCACAGCCCCGACCGGTATGGGAAAAACAGAAGCAGGTCTGTTATGGAGTGGTGACCACAAATGTTTCTTTGTATTACCACTCAAAACGGCAATCAACGCAATGTATGAGCGTATTAAAACATTATCGGGCAGTGCGTACCAAAAGCGTGTTGCTCTCCTCCATTCCGATATGTATTCTTATTATTTAAGAAATGCGGATAAAGATGAAGAAAACGAGTCCCGTTTTGACTTTGATTATTGCGACCGCAGCCGTCAAATGTCATTACCGATTACTGTTTGTACGCCCGACCAGATTTTTAATTTTGTTTTTAAAGCGGCGGGTTATGAATACAAGTTGGCAACGGCATCGTATTCCAGATTTATCATTGATGAAATTCAGATGTATTCTCCCGATATATTAGCGGCGATTATGCAGGCAATTCGTATGATTCATGCCATAGGCGGAAAGATTGCTGTTTTGACGGCAACATTACCGCCGATTGTCCGCCAAGAATTGGAAAATATTTTTGGTGATGATGCGGAAATGGCGGATTTTTCTGCTGACGGTATATTGCGTCATAATGTTTCTGTTTTTGAAAAAAATCTTGAAGCCGAAGATATTTACCAAGCCGTAGAAGAAATAAAAAGCGATACCGTCAGAAAGTTTCTTGTTGTCTGCAACTCAATAGATACAGCGAATAAACTGTATGACGAACTAAAAACATATTATAACGATTCCATACCTGTTCATTTGTTTCATGCCCGTTTTACCAAAGATGACAGAGCCAAAAAGGAAAAACAGATTTTGGACGCTGTGAAAAATACCACAACGGAAATTTGGATTTCAACATCTGTTGTTGAGGCAAGTTTGGATATAGACTTTGATATTCTTTTTACGGAGTTGTCCGATTTGTTTTCTCTGTTTCAGCGTTTTGGTCGTGTTAATCGTCGAGGAAAAAAAGATATTTCCGTTCCAAACTGTTATGTTTATACGGAATTACAAGGCAATGCCAAGAAGTATAAGTTTACTGATGAAACAATTTATGCTTACTCAAAACAGGCTACTTTGACGATGAATGGTATAATTTCCGAGCAGGAAAAGAAAAACCTGATTGATGAATATCTATCCGTAGAGAATCTTAAAGATTCAAAGTATATGGCAGACTATCTGGATATTATGAAGTATTTTAGAGAGTTGCCCGAATATGTCAGTGACCCCTCAGAAAAGTTAAGAAATATTGATACAATAGATGTTATTCCAGAAAGCGTTTATAATGGAAATCGAGAAACGATTGATAGAGCATTAAGTGTGATTTCAGATTCAATGGCCGATAAAGAGAAAATTTTTGAACAACATGATAAAATTGTGAAGTTTACAGTTTCTGTTTCACGCTTTCATAGTAGAAAAACAATTTCCTATATAAAATCGGGACACTTGTCTATTCCGATTTTAGGAAGTTGCGAATATACAGAAGATAAAGGTCTTGTAATGCTGCAAGAAGAATTAAGCAAAGAAACATACTCAGCTTTTTTGTGAGGTTTTTATGGACGAAATGAAAGTTACGGGTATGGATATTTACTACTATTATGTTTGTCAAAAAAAGCTGTGGTATTTTTCACATGAAATATCTATGGAAAGCGAAAGTGAAAATGTCAAACTCGGCAAAGTTTTGGACGAAACAACCTATACTAATCAAAAGAAACATATTATGATTGATGACACAATCAACATTGATTATCTGTCGGAACATAATATTCTGCATGAGGTCAAGAAAAGCCGAAAAATAGAAGAGGCAGGTATATGGCAGCTAAAATATTATATTTATTATCTGCAATCACGAGGTATAGAGGGATTGCGGGGGAGGATAGACTATCCGCTTTTAAAACAAAGTCTTTGGGTAGATTTAACCGAAGAAGATATAGTAGAACTTGAAAAAACGCTTGCCCATATTAAGGATATAAAGCAATCTGAAATTCCTCCATATAGAGAAGGAAAAAAGTTTTGCAAATCCTGTGCCTATTATGATTTTTGTTATATTTGAGGTGAGAGATGCAAGAAAGTTATTATATTTATAATGCCGGTTCACTGAGTCAAAAGGACAAGACCATACGATTAACCCTTCAAGACGGTTCATATAAGGATATAGCCATTGAAAATGCCAAAGAAATTTATATTATGAACGAAATGACAATGACAACCAAGTTGCTCAATATTTTGTCACAGCACGGAATTGTGGTTCATTTTTTTAACTATTACGATTTTTATATTGGAAGTTTTTATCCCAAGGAAAGCAAGTTGGCAGGACAGCTTTTGGTTCAACAGGTCCAAACCTATACAGATTATGCAGAACGCATGAAGTTGGCAACGGAATTTATTCGTTCTGCCTCTGCCAATATTTATCGTAATCTGAGGTATTACAATGGCAGAGGAAAAAATGTATCGGAGCAAATGCACAATATAGAAAGTTTGCGAAGACAGTTATACACAGTCAAAACGATTGAAGAATTGATGGGTATTGAAGGAAATATTCGGCGTGAATATTATAGTGCATGGAACACTATTATCGACCAAAATATTGAATTTGAAAAGCGTGTTTATCATCCAGCAGACAATATGATTAACAGTTTGATTTCATTTGTAAATTCATTGATTTATACAAAAACGCTTTCCGAAATTTATAAAACTCAACTTAATCCAACAATTAGTTTTTTACATCAACCGGGAACAAGGCGTTTTTCATTGGCATTAGATGTTTCTGAGGTATTTAAACCACTGATTGCTGACCGCTTAATTTTTTCTTTACTTAATAGAAACCAGATTACCGAAAAGAGTTTTACAAAAGACTTTAATGGTTTGCATTTAACAGAAAAGGCTTCTAAAACTATTATGCAGGAATTAGATGAGCGATTGAAGAAAACAATATTTCACAAGGAACTCAATAAAAATGTTTCCTATCAATTTCTCATTCGTTTGGAATTGTATAAAATTGTTAAGCATTTGCTACATGAAAAAGAATATAAGGGCTTTGAAATTTGGTGGTAAACAATGTACGCTATTTTGGTTTATGATATTATGACCGATGAATCTGGAAAAAAGATTTTGCCTAAGGTATTTAAAATATGTAAAAAGTATTTAACACATATTCAAAATTCAGTGTTTGAAGGAAATTTAAGTCGAGCGAATGCTTTAGCTTTACAAAAAGAATTAGCTGTTTATATTCGTAAGGACAAAGACTCAGTTATTTTATTTCATACACGAGAAGAGCGTTGGCTAGGTAAAGAATTTTGGGGAAAGGAGGAGGATAAAACTTCAAATTTTTTGTAGTTTTTGTATTGTCTACCTGTCTTAGACAAAAAATGGAAGGGGGTCGACAAAGAGCTAAAAAGAGCTTTAATAAGCGAAGTTTGTTTTAATTTAAAAATTCAAAGAGTATAAGTTTGATTATTCTTAATTAGGTTGACAAAATATAGTTCTTTAATTCCGAAGTAAAGAGCATATTTTGCTAACGGATAAAAATCTATCCATATTGGAATTTAAATCTATTTGTTTGTTCGCTTGAATATCTTTGTTATAATATAAAAATCTATCCATATTGGAATTTAAATCTGTTTTCGATTGTATTGCCACCGCTGCATGAAAGTCATAAAAATCTATCCATATTGGAATTTAAATTAATTCAAAGAGGAATTAGAATGAAGCATATATAGATAAAAATCTATCCATATTGGAATTTAAATCACAAAACTGTTCGTTTCAAATTGTGAACCGAACCGATAAAAATCTATCCATATTGGAATTTAAATTTACTTGACAAATTACACCGCTGAGGACACTTTGAAATAAAAATCTATCCATATTGGAATTTAAATTATAGATAGAATAAGCAATACAGTTCAAGTTACTTTATAAAAATCTATCCATATTGGAATTTAAATGGTTCTGATGTTGCTTCTGTGTCTATGTCTGCTCTGAATAA